>NZ_CAKJTP010000094.1:0-3712 GCF_917627335.1 Protofrankia sp. CiT1
GTCCCGAATGGGAAGGTGCCGGGTCTTCTTACGCGCTTGCGTTTTCAGCACCGGCACCTGCCCTGGGAAGGCGTTCATGGCCAGGTACAGGCGTTCCGCAACCAGTCGGCGAATCCGATCGGTGGTGGCCTGAAGATGTTCGGAGTCGGTGGTGACGAACTTGGCCGCGATGCGCGAGTGCGCATCGCCCCGGAATCCGCTGAACCCACGTTCGGTCAGCGCCAGCTCATCGAGGATGGACCGCAGCCAGGTCCATCGAAACGTCTGGGCTGCTGTCTCGGCATCGGCCTCCCGGGCAACGAGAAGATCGACCAGGGTGCCCAGCCCGATACCGCGCAGCCGCTCCAGCAGGTCGTTGATCTCAGGCAGGTTCTGCAGGATCGGGTCGTCACGCATCCGCCGTAGCACGTCGGCCGCGCGGTCGGCGGACATGTCCTCCAACCGGGCTGTGGCCAGTACCGCCGAAACCGCGGCCAACCTGCGCAGCAGCTCCTGGTGGGAGGCGGCTGCCTCGGCCAACTCCGGCGGTGCGCTCGGCGCCCGATCGTCAACGGCAAGAGCGCGCCAACGATCAGTGATCGCGACGACCGCGGAAACGCCCGCGTGCAGGGTGGCGCGTCGGAACGCGCGGTCCCGCCGCAGCGCCCTGGCCCGACGTCGCAGAGTTCGCCGTTGTCCAAGGCTCATCCCGCTGGCGTTCCGGCGTCGCCACGAGCGGGACGCCGTGGCCTCGACAAGAGCTGCCAGCTCGTCCGCGGAGGCGGTGATCGCCTCGTCGACGTGGTGTTCCAGCAGCTGCTGGAGGTCATCCAGCAGCGTGATTATCTCTTCCCATTCGGCCACGACGGCGGGCTGCCGGAGTCCGGTTCGCGTGATCAGCTCGCTCAGGAGGCGGTCGGCGTCGGGTAGGGCGCTACTCAGCAGCGTGTTGACGTGATCGCGAAGATCGCGCACCTGGTCGGACGTGCGTACCCGGGCGCCGGCCCACGGGGAGACCGCAGGAGTGAGCGTCAACCCGCCGAGATCGGCGAGTCGACGGATATCGGAGTCGACAGCCCGGGACTCTGCCGCGCCGAGATCTCGTAGCACAGACCCGGTGAAACGGACGTCGTTGGTGCACTCATCCGGGAGCCCGGCCAGTTCGGACTGGGCGTCGAAAATGTTGAGATCCCACGGTGGCCTGATCGTGTGCATGATCTGTTCATGTTCGATCAGCGTGCGGCGCTGTTCGGCGAGCTGCCCGTACCGGACCCGTGTCTGCCGATCCGGCGGTGGTGTCTGGCGCGCAGCCTCCAGCGTATCGGCGAGCTGACGCGCGACCAGCCGCTTGTTCTTCGCGGTTCCGCCGCCATGCAGGTCCAGGACGAGGTCAGCCAGCCCCGCGTCGGTGAGCCGATCGACGACGGCGTCGATAGCCGCGCGCTTCTCGGCGACGAAGAGCGCGGTCTTCCCGTGCGCGGCGAGGCTCGCGATGAGGTTGGCGATGGTCTGGCTCTTGCCGGTTCCCGGCGGGCCATGGATGACCAGGTGCCGGCCGGCAAGGACCATTTCGATCGCGGCGTGCTGGGAGGAGTCGGCATCCAGGACGATGAACTCCTCGACGGGGGCGATCTCGTCCGGAGGTCGGATGGGCGTGTCGCGGCCGCTGGTGGCCAATGCGTCCCGTGCTCGGCCATCGCCGGCGAGCGCGGCCACGATGTCATGGGCGGCCATGAGGTCATGGGCCCGGCCGAGATCGTCCACCATGGCCAGCTTCTCGTAGTTGAAGAGCCCCACCGCGAATTCCTTGGTCACGGTGAGCCCTGGCAGCGCCCGCCCGGCGGCCGCCCGGATCGCGCTGAACACGTGCTCGACCTGCGTCAGTGCCCGGTCGATGAACACTCGCGGATCGGCGGCGGAGGCCGTGGTGTCCGCCGGCTCGTTGTCGTCGCCCACCCGCGGCGGCACCCATCCGCCATCCGCGTCACCGGTCACCCGGGATCCGCCGCTGTCGACACCGTTGGCTGTCAGCCCGTTTTCCGGAAGGACACCCGATAGGTCAACGGTGACGCCATAGCTGCGTCGCAGGAGGTGCAACAGCACCTGGTTGATCTGTATCTCGTCGCCGGCCTCGAGATGGAAGTCGCTACCCGTGGGGTCGATCGGTGTGATCTCAACGGGTCGGAGTAGCACCGGCGCGTTCGGCCGGGGGATGCCCTGTGAGGACCCACCGGGCGGCGTCCACGACAGGGCTCCGTAGATCAGGAAAGCAGGTCGGATGCCCTGTTCTTCTTCGACGACCCGGGCTTTGCCACGGATGTTCTTGGCGGCGGTCCGGGCGCGAAGGATCGCATCCGGATCGGGGAAAAGGTCGGACAGCCGGACCCGTTCGCCGTGGAGCAGCCGTCCCAGAACGTCAGCGGCGCTGTCGGCCAGGTCGAGGGTGGTGGTCCTGCTGTGGCGGAAGTTGAGGAGTGTGTTGCGACCGGAGATGTCGATGAGGTCTTCCGCCCAGGTGGAGGCGGCAGCCTCGACGACCCGGCGACGATTCTGCGTGGACAAGGCGTGCTCCTGGATGATCTAACCCGGCCAGGCGACCGATGATGCCGCCCTTTCAGACGAACCGACCATCATCGGGGATACGGCCACCAGTGTCCACTATGCGGGGTAGGGGCATCGCGCAGGGCCAGCAGCTGTCCACATCTGTCCGTGATGGCAACCGGGACGCGTTGCCGGATCGACACAGCTGGGCGGCCACCACGTCGTGCGGGGCATTGCATTGGGTAGCTCCGCGCTGCCATCAGCGTTCGGCGTGCAGCTGGGTGAGCCACTCCTCGGACATGCGCCCCGTCCGATCAACCGCGGGCTCGGGCAAATGCGCCCGGTCGAATGGACGCCCGGCCGGATCAGTCCGGCCGTCACCAGGCGCTGGTAGCGATCGTCAGCCGCCGACGCCGATCTGGCCGAGCAGGGTCGCGTGGTCGAAGTAGACGGTCTCCTTGATAAGCCGGTCGCCGTCGAAGTGGAAGACGCAGCCGCAGCGCACGTCGATGGGTCTGCCGGTGGCGGGCACACCGGCCCACGGGCCATTGTGGGTACCCGTCATCCGGGTGTCGACGAACACGATGTCGTCGCCGTGATGGATTGAACGGGCTCTCGCGGCGCAGCTCCACCAGGGCGACGGAATGGACCACGACGCGGATCCGGGGCAGCTCCCGCAGGGTCGCGACGGTCTCGACGACCGGGCGCGCGTCGATCGTTTCGCCGACGTAGGCGATGTTGATATATGGGTGGAACTCGTCAGGTTCGCCCATGGCTTTCACCGTGCGGGCCCCCGCGTCAAGGAGGTGGTCATTCAGGGCAAGCAGCGGCTCCCAGGGGACGACGGCGAGTCCGATCGAGTCCGATCGAGTCCGGGGAGCCGGTCGCCGGACCCACGATCAGCGTGAATGGTTCGATGGCCGCGAGCGACCGACGGGCCTCGGCAACAGCACGGTTGATATCGCCGATGTCGTCGATCTCGTCTTCTCTTCGACTACCACTGCACCGCACGACAGTGTCGTGGCTCGTAATGCGGCCACCGCCGCCCCGGAGAGAATCTTCAACAGCCTCGGCACGGTCGCTCTCGCCAGCGACAGTGACGTCAGGGACAACCGTCCGACCAACCGCACACCAGCTCCACCGGTAGCAGGGTGCGATGACTGATCCGTCCCGGCCACGGCCTCGCCCACCT
>NZ_CAKJTP010000094.1:4053-5166 GCF_917627335.1 Protofrankia sp. CiT1
GTCCGGTCTGTACCGGTGATCGGTGGCTACCAGCCGAGGACGGTGGCGATGCGCTCACGGTGGTGGGCGGCACCGCCGAGCAGCACCGCGTCGGCGCGGGCCCGGCGGAAGTACAGGTGGGCGTTGTGCTCCCAGGTGAACCCGATCCCGCCGTGCAACTGGACGGTTTCCGCGCTGACGGTGCGGAACGCGTCCGAGCACCACGCCTGCGCCACCGCCGCCGCCTCGGCGAACGCGGGGGTGCCGGCGGCGATGAGCGCGCGGTCCACCGCTGAGCGTGACATCTCCACGAGTACGAGCAGGTCCGCGCACAGATGCTTGACGGCCTGGAAGCCGCCGATCGGACGGCCGAACTGGCGGCGTTCCTTCGCGTAGGAGACGATCATGTCCAGGCACGCCTGGGCGCCGCCGAGCTGTTCGGCGGCGAGCACCACACCGGTGGTGTCCAGCGCGGGGCAGACCACATCGGTCGCGGTCCCACCGCGGGTGAGCCGAGTCGCGGCCGCGCCGGTGAAGGTGACCCGGGCCTGTGCCCGGGTGAGGTCGAGGGTGGTCAGCCGCGTGACGGTCACACCGGGGCCGTCAGCGGGGACGAGGAAGAGATCCGCTCCGTCCCCCGGCCGGGACACGGCCGCGACGATGAGGCGGCGCGCACCCGGACCGTCCAGCACAAAGGGCGCGACCCCGTCGAGGACCACCCGGTCACGGCCGCTGTCCCCGCCCTCGTCACGGAACGTCAGCTGAAGACGGCCGGGCCGCCACAGCCCGTCGGCGTCGGTGACCGCGGGCCCGGTCACCTGCCCGGCCGCGATGTCCGCGAGTGCCGCCGCCGGCCCACCGGCCCCGGCCAGCACCTGGCCGGCCAGCACGGTCGAGGACAGGAACGGTACCGGCAGCAGGGTGGCGCCCAGCACCTCGGCGACGGTGGTGAGCTCGGCGAGGCCGCCCGCACCGCCGATGTCCTCGGGCAGCCCGAGGCAGGCCAGACCGATCTCGCGGCCCAGGACCGTCCAGGCGTGTTCGTCGAAGCCCGGCCCGTCGTCGCCGAGCCCGCGGGCCACGGCCGGGCCGCCCAGTTCCAGGCAGGCCTGCATGACGGTTTCCCGCAGGCTC
>NZ_CAKJTP010000094.1:5435-11296 GCF_917627335.1 Protofrankia sp. CiT1
CGGCAACGGTCATGACAGGCCCTCCGGGATGATCATGGAAGCTATGGCATCCTCACCCTGGGTGGCCGCGGCGTTCAGACGGGCCTGGGCGGCGGCGAGCCGCGCGACCGGCACCCGCCGCGGTGAGCAGGAGATATAGTCCAAGCCCAGCGGTTCAAGGAGCGCGATCGACGCTGGGTCGCCACCGTGCTCCCCGCATACTCCGATCGTGATGTCGGGCCGGGCTGCCCGCGCCCGCCGGATGGCGATGGCGAGCAGCGCGCCCACGCCCTCGCCGTCGAGCTCGGCGAACGGGCTCGACGGAAGCAGTCCGCGTTCGACGTAGGTGGCCAGCAGCCGGCTCTCCACGTCGTCGCGGGAGAAACCGTAGGTGAGCTGGGTGAGGTCGTTGGTACCGAAGGACAGGAACTCCGCGTGCGCCGCCAGCTGGCCGGCCAGCAGCGCGGCCCGCGGTGTCTCCACCATCGTGCCGATGCGGTAGGGAATGTCGACGCCGGTGCGCCGGGCTACGTCGGTGGCGACGGCGGCGACATCGGTGGCGGCCAGCGCCAGTTCCCGCGGTATCGAGACGAGCGGGATCATCACCTCGAGGGCGGGGCGCACACCTTCGGCGGCCACGTCGATCCAGGCGGCGAACAGGGCACCGACCTGAGCCGGATAGAGCCCGGGACGCACCACGGCGAGCCGTACGCCGCGCACCCCGAGCATGGGGTTGGCCTCGCGCAGCGCCGCGGCGCGGGCGGCCTGCCAGTCGTCGTCGTCGCCGTCGCCGTCATGGGGGAGGAACTCGTGCATCGGAGCATCCAGCAGACGTACCGTCAGCGGTCGATCTCCCACGGCACGCAGCAGGTCACGGAAGTCCTCGCGCTGCGCGTCAGCCAGGGCCACGAGAGCCTCGCGCTCGTCGTCGGCATCCTCAGCCATGATGACCCGGCGGACCAGCGGCAGCCGGGCACCCAGGAACTGGTGTTCGGTGCGGCACAGACCGATGCCCTCGGCGCCCAGCCGGACGGCGCTCGCCGCGTCGGCCGCGGTGTCCGCGTTGGCCCGAACCCCGAGCCGGCGGTGGTCGTCGGCCCAGCCGAGCAGAACATCGAGCTCCGCGGACGGGGCCGCCGGGCGCACCTGGACCGCCCCGGCATACACCTCACCGGTCCGCCCGTCGACAGAAATGACGTCCCCCTCGCGCAGCTCCCGCCCGTCGGCGCTGACGCGGCCCGCGACCGGATCGACCCGCAGCGCGGACGCGCCACACACCGCGGGCCTGCCGGCGCCGCGGGCGACCACAGCCGCGTGCGAGGCGAGCCCTCCGCCCGTCGTGACGACGGCGTCCGCGGCCAGCAGGCCCGGTACGTCCGCGGGCGTCGTCTCGGTCATCACCAGGATGGCGGGCACACCGTCCGCGGCCCGCTCGACCGCGTCGCCGCTGGACAGCGTGATCCGTCCGCTGGCCGCCCCGGGGGAGGCCGCGAGCCCGCGCACCAGCAGCGGCTCGCCGCCGCGCAGCCGCAGCTGTGGGTGCAACAATGCCTGTACCTGCTGGGGAGCTACGGACAGTACCGCGGTGGCGCGGTCCATGGTGTCGGCGGCGACCAGGTCCACGGCGAGCCGTACCGCGGCGGCTGGGCTGGGGTGGTCGTAGGGAGCCGCGCTGAGCAGGGCGAGCTCGCCGTCGCGCAGCTCGAACCCGACGTGCGCCACGGCGTTGAAGTGGTGCTCGAGGGTGGCCAGCGCCGCCCGCAGGAGATCGGCGCCACCGGGGAGCCGCGTCACCGGCTCGCCCGGCCCGCTCGGTGACTCGTTGCGGCGCACGCCGCGATGGAACACCCCGCTCGGCGCGAATGCGCCGCTGTCGGGGTCGCGGCTGGTCGCGCTCCCGTGCCCCGAACGCGCCCACGGGCCGATGAGCAGGGCCTGGAGATGCAGCGCGATCGGGGTGTCAGCCGGCAGCGACTGGGCCGCGCGGGCACGCCGCCCCCGCGGGGAGCGCCACCGGGCCAACTTCGCGGTGGCAGCGAGCGCGACCTGCTCGGCCGGGTCGTCCGGGTATGGCCGGCTGCCCAGCCGCTCGCACATCTCCAGCAGCGCGTGCAGCCGTTTGGCTGGGTCGGGGTTGTCCAGGACCACGCCGTCGATGTCATCCGCGGGGACGCCGAGAGCACCCTCGGCGATGCTTCGCACCGTAGCCGACCAGGTCTCGTACAGCACCTCCGCGCGGCCGATCGCCGCGCACAGCGCTGGGGCCGTGTCGAGGCAGAGCCCGAGGCCCGCGACCATCGGTGGCAGGCCCGCCGCCGGCACCGGGGCGCTCGCGACGAGCCGTATCAACATGGGCCGCTCGCTCTGCCCGACCCGTCGGCTGGCAAGCGCGGACAGCAGCTCGACCGCGCCACGGGCGACGGCTGTGTCGGTCAGGTCGCCGGCACGTGACGCCGGGATCGTGAGGCCCGGCACGGTCGGCAGCCCCAGCCGGACGAGGCTGTCCATCTCCATGCCGTGCGTGCCGAGCTCAGCGGCATCCAGGCCGCGGACATGACCGTGGCCGTACGGGATGAGGGGCACGCCGGGGAACGGAGATGATGATGCGGTGCTCACCCGCCGGCCCTCGAGACCAGCAGGTTCTCCAGCGCCTCGTCCTCGGCCCGGCTCACGCCGAGCAGCAGCAGCAGCTCCTGGTGCAGCCGCATCCACACCGTGTGGTAGGAGTCGCTCAGCGGTGCGGTCAGGGCGGTGGTGTCACCGGCGTCAAACGCGTCGAGCGCGGCGCCCAGCTCGCCGCGGTAGCGGGCGAGCGCGGGGACCTGGTCGGCGAGCCGGCGGATGATCTGTGTGATGGCCGTGTGCACGTCGTCGAACTGGTCGCGCACTGACGCGTCGTAGACGGCGTCGCCGTGGTCGTTGGGTGCGCCGTCCGGCCGGCGCTGCCAGGCCGTACACAGTTCCCGTAACCGGCTGTTGACCGGCAGGAACGCGTGGTAGAGGACGGTGACCCGCTCCCGCTCGGGGGAGCCTGCCGGCAGCCGGGACCAGCCGCCGACGAGGGTTCTGGCACTGGCGGTGGGCATCGTCACCGGCCCCTTGGCCAGCGCCAGCCCGGCCTGCACCAGACGGTCCAGGTCTGGGGCCGGACCGCGCCGCATACCCCGCACGACGAGGTCGGTCAGCGCGGCGCGGGCAGCGTCGTCGAGCGGGTGCGGGTCTGTTCCGGTCGCTGGCTGCGTCATCGCTGTTGCCTCTCCTGGCCAGGCCGTGGACCGCGCCCGGCGTCGTGCCGGGCAGCGCCGGGCAGGCCCTGGTCCGGCCATCGGTCTGTGATTCCGGTCATGCTGCGGCTTTTGGGAATCCGAGTCAAGAAACATGCGCGGGTGGTTGAGCCCTGATCGTCGCGTCAGCTGTACCCGCTCGTCCGCGAGGCTCAGTCCGCGTTGGCATAGGTCACTATATTGATGATAACTTCAGTAAGTATTTGATCTTAAGTGTGCCGGCCCAGGAGGCGCCGTGGTCACGTCGCCGCGTCGGGCCCGTGGTCGGTTCGGGCTGTCGCCGGTGGCTGGGCGAGCGAGTGGGCGTCGGTCCGCCGCCGGGGAGCACTGCTGGCATCGCAAAAAGTTACTGTTGACATTCTCTAGTTAAGGGGATGTGATGCGGATCATAGTTACCCGGATCGTGACGGAGGAGGTTTCGGGCGTGCCGGTAAAAATGATGTGTGTGTTGACAGGGTCGCTCCGATGACCAGCACGGACACGGCTCCTCCGTCCGCGCCCTCCGCCACCCCCGTCTACACCTCCATGCTGGACGGCCATGCCGATGATGTCGTGGGCCGGGACGCGCGGTCGGTGATGGCGCGGCTGGTCCGGCTCTACCAGGAGAACGGGACCGACCAGGCCCCGGCGCAGTGGCGTGAGCCCGTCCGCAACTACTCTGACCCGCGGCGCTGGCGTGACGAGATCAACAGCATCCACCGGCGGGTCCCGCTGCCGCTGGCGATGTCGTGCGAGCTGCCCGAGCCCGGTAGCTACAAGGCCATTCAGGTCGTCGACATCCCGGTCCTCATCACCCGTGACGCCGCCGGTGCCGTGCACGCCAGCGTGAACGCCTGCCGCCACCGGGGCGCCGAGCTGGTCGCCGAGGGCGTTGGCCGGACGAACCGAGCACAGCGGATCACCTGCCCTTACCACGCCTGGTCCTACGACATGGCGGGCTGCCTCGTCGGAGTCGCCAGCGAGAAGACGTTCGGAGCGCTGGAGCGCGGCCGCGCCGGGCTGGTGTCGCTGCCCGCCGAGGAACGGGCCGGCATCGTCTTCGTGGGGCTCACCCCGGGCCGTCCGCTCGACCTGGACAACTGGCTCGGTGACCTCGAGCCGCTGCTCGACGGGCTGGGGCTCGCCGGGTGCCACCATTACTCCACGCGCGTGTTACCCGGGCCGAACTGGAAGGTCACGGTTGACGGGTACCTCGAGGGATACCACTTCGCCTCGCTGCACCGGACGACGGTTTTCCGGACCAACCTGTCGAACATGGCCGCGTTCGACAGCTGGGGCCCCCACCAGCGCAACGCGTTCGCGCTGCGGCCCATTGCCGAGGCGGCCACGCAACCACCGCGGAGCTGGGATCCTGCCGCCTGCGTCGGCGCGATCTTCTGGGTCTTCCCGGGACTGGCGTTCTCCGGGGGCTGGCGTCAGCAGGTCGCGGTGTCGCTCGTGCTGCCCGGCCGCACCGTCGAGGAGTCCCGGACCCAGCAGCTGATCCTGCTGCGTCACCCACCGGCCGACGACGAGGAACGCACGGCCGCGGACACCACCCGCGACTGGTTCCACGATGTCGTGCTGGACGAGGACTACGCGACCGGCTTCGGTGTGCAGCGGGGGCTTGCCGCGCTGGACGGCACGGATTTCGTCTTCGGCCGCAACGAGCCCGGTCTCCAGCAGTTCCACCGGGTCGTCGAGCGGCTGCTCGACGAGGGCGGTGCCGACATCCCGCGGTGACCCCCCAGCGTTTCCCGGCCGTCTTTTTCCCGGGCGTCCTTTTCCGGACCGCCCGTATTGTGATTACCCCTTTTCCGACCAGGAGGTCGTGCGTATGAATCTCGACGGACGTGTCGCCGTCGTCACCGGAGGCAGCCGTGGCATCGGCCGCGGGATCGTGGAGGCCCTCCTCGCCGACGGCGCGAACGTCGTGATCAGCGGCCGTTCCGAGGCCAAGGGCAAGGAGGCTCTCGATGAGCTCGCGGCCGGCGACCGGGCCCAGTTCGTGCCCGGTGACGTCCGGCTGCAAAGCGATGTGGAGGGGCTGATCGACGCCGCTGTCGCGCACTACGGCCGCGTCGACATCCTCGTGAACAATGCCGGTGGCAGTGACGGGTTCGCCCTGATCCACGAATTAACCGACGAGGCCTGGACCAACGCCCTCAACTGGAACATCAACGCTGTTTTCTGGGCCACCCGGCGGGCTGTCCCGTCCATGCTTGCCCGCGGCTGGGGGCGGATCATCAATATTTCCTCCGTCGAGGGCAAACAGGGCAACAAGGCCGCTGTCAGCCATTACATCACCAACAAGCACGCGCTCAACGGATTCACCAAGGCGACGGCGTTCGAGTACGGCACCAGCGGGATCACCTGTAACGCGATCTGTCCCGGCGCGATCGAGACGGACATGATGAAAGATGCCGGTCCCGCTGCCGCGGCCAGTGCCGGGATCACCTATGCGGAGTTCCTCCAGACGTACGCGAACGATGCCGCGATCAAGCGGCTGAACACGGTCGAGGAGGTCGCCGCGATGGCCCGGCTGCTCGTCAGCGACGCCGGTGCGGGCATCACCGGCGCGCTTCTCAACGTCGACGGCGGTACCGCCGCCTGGTAGCC
>NZ_CAKJTP010000094.1:11980-17654 GCF_917627335.1 Protofrankia sp. CiT1
GTCAGTGGCTGGCCTGTAGCGCCCGGCGGAGGCCCAGGGCAAGGAGGATCTGTGTGACCCCGTGAACGATCACCCAGATTCCGAAGATCACGGCCAGGACGAACACGGTCGCTGACGGCCAGGACACGGCCACGATACCGGCGATCACGCACAGGATCGCGACGGCCACGGCCCGCCCGCGTCCGGGCTCCCCCGCCGGAGCGGCCGCGGCAATGACCAACCGGATGAGCCCGGCCACCATGAGGGACACACCGACGACTATGGCCAGTGTCCAAAGGGTCACATCAGGCCAGGCCAGCGCCACGATCCCGCCCACCACCAGCAGAACGCCGAACACGGCCGCCAGGGCGGGCTCCGTCGCCCGTCCCGCCGCGAGCACCTCGGTGATCCCGGTGAGCACCAGGGCCAGCCCGACCAGGATGGCCAGGGTGTCCGCCGAGCTGGACGGGTTGGCGACCAGCGCGACGCCGAGCGTGGTCACAGCGATGCCCAGGACAAGCAGGACAGCCCACACCGCGCCCGCGGCGGCGTCACCATGTATCCGATGGTCCGTCGCTGTCCTGGACATCATGGCCTCCCCGCGTCCGTTGTCTCACCGATGGTGTTCCCTCCTCTCGGCCGCCCCAGTCCCCGGGAGCGTGCGGATGACTCGATGGGATCGGTTGTGATGAAACCCTTGCCACAGTGCCCGGTATGTGACCCCTTCCCCTCACGTATCGATCTACGGTTCCAGGAAACGTCCACTACGGATATCTGCTGGGGGCAAGCATGACCGCCAGAACCCTGCGGCGTGCCGGTGTCATCACCGTCACCGGGGTGCTCGCCGCGCTCCTGGGCGCGGCTCCGGCCAGCGCCTTCCCCTCCCCGACGGCCGCTGGTGGTGACCCGGGCGCCACGGCGGCCGGTGCGGCCGGCAATGTGTCCCGCGTTGCCATCGACATCACCCGCGGCGCGCTGTCCAGCGCCGCGAACGCGGCCTCCGGCGCCGGTGGGATCAACACCAGCGCCAGCACCACCCCTGCTCCAGGCGTTGGCTCCCCCGCGGGAAACAACACCAGCCCCGGTAGCGGCGGCGATGCGGCCACCGACCCCGGTAGCACCGGCAAGAACACCGCCAACGATGTCGCGCATGCCGCGCTGGACATCACCCGCGGTGCGCTGTCCAGCGCCGCGGACGCGCTGTCCGGCGCCACCGGCTCCGGGTCCGGTCCCACGACCGGCGGTGGTAGCGGTAGCGGCGGTGGGTTCGCCGGGTGACAGCGATCGACAGGATCACGGCGGTGTCCGCCAGCCTGCCCTGATGATCTCTATGAGGGTTGGTCCCCGGCAGACGTGAGCATGGTTGTCCGGCGACCGGGCCACCCGGTCGCCGGACAACCATGCGTCGATACCGGGGCGGCCCGTTGGGGCCGCATTACCATGCGAGGTATCGCATGGCTGGCCGCCCCTGCCTGCGCCTTCGATCGCCGGCCACCGCATCATGGTCCGTGGCGGATGCGGGGTCGGACGGGTGAGGGAGCGAGCCAGTGGCTGGTCGGGACGTCGATTACGACCGTCCGACTCTGTTGAGCTGCGGGCGATGCGGTGTCCGGTGGACGGCGTTGAGCGCCGCCCACTGCCCGAGCTGTCACGAGACCTTCGCCGGGGTGAGCACCGGCTTTGACACCCACCGGGTTGACGGCAGGTGCGCTCCGCCCGATCAGGTCGGTTTACATCGCGATGGCGGTTACTGGCTGACCAATGGTGAACGGGCTCCCGGTAAGCTGCTGGTGGTGGGCAGCGATTCCCGCGCGCACCCGGTTGACTGAGGACGCGGCCTGACCGAGGACGCGGCCGAGCGCCTCGATGTTTCCCGGCACACCCGCCGCCTCCCGGTGTCCGCAGGCGCGCTGCCATCGCGTCGCCCCGGTCGCGGAGTGAGACTGTATTCCTCATGATGAGTTAGCGGCAAGAGCGTCGCAAGGGTGCTGTTGCGCAGGTCGGCGTCTGGGGGACGGGCGATGCGCGCTCTCCCCGCGCCGCTCCCCTTGCGGTTAATCGTTATGACGTTTATGGTTCCCGTGTGACGTGGACCACGGGCCGGTGTGGGGGCACCTCGGGCACCTCGGGCGCATCTTCGGCCCGCGTGTCCGGTCCGCCGGCCGGGGAGGGGAGGGAACGCCTCGTATGTGGTCATGGTGCCTGGACGGCGGCTGGGCGCGTCCGATTCCCGGTGAACCTCCAGGAACGGGCCGCCGAGCATGTCCTTGACAGCGAGCATGCCGAGGAATACTTTTCCTGGCACTTGATCTGGCCTTGACTCGGTATCCAGATCTGTCGGTGGCGACAGCCCCGCCCCACACCCAACTGTTTTCCAACTGATTTTTTATCACTCGGCGACGCTATTCCGAGACGATAGCCGGCTGGTGCCGGCTGTTCGTCCGGCTGCCGGCCTTTCCCCTCACGGAGCGACGGGGTAATCACATGCATCGTGGTTCTCGAAGAATAATGCCGCTCGTCGTCGGCGCGGCCCTCGCGCTAGTCCTCGCGGCCTGCGCAGACAATGCGGGCTCGACGGCACCGGCGACAGGCCAGACGCCAGCCTCCGACACGTCCTTAGCCGCGGCCAAGGCGAACCTCGCCAACTATCTGACGCAGCCGACGAGCATTGTCCAGTCCACGCCGCTGACGTCGGCCCCGCCGAAGAAGAAGGTTGCCTTCGTCCAGTGCGCGGACCCGAACTGCGCCATCCTGGCCGGCTTCGTCAAGGACGCCACCGCGGCCCTGGGCTGGAACCTGACCACGCTGAGCGCCACCGCCACCGACCCGGGCTCGGCCGTCCAACAGGCCATCGACGCGGGCGTGGACTACATCGCCACCACCGGTTACCCCGTCGACCTGTTCAAGCAGCAGATGAACCAGGCGAAGTCCAAGGGCATCCCGCTGTTCATGTGCTATTCCACGGACGTGCCCGCGGGACCGGGTAACAACCTCTACGCGGACTGCACCGACGGCTCCGCGGCCGGCATCACCGGCGGCGCGATAGCCGACTTCGTAGCCACGGACTCGAACGGGAAGGCCGACGTCCTGCTGGTGACGATCCCCTCCTACCCCATCCTGACGGCACAGGCCGACGGGATGCGGGCGGAGCTCGCCAAGAACTGCCCCACCTGCAAGGTTCACGTCCTTGAGACGACGGTCAACGATCTCGCCGGTGGCGCCGTGCCGCAGAACATCTCCTCCTACCTGCAGGCAAATCCCGGCGTCAACTACGTCTACTTCACCTACAACGGCCTGGAGAAGGGCGTCCCGGCCGTCCTGAAGACAGCCGGGATGCTCGGCAAGGTGAAGCTGGTCGGCACCCAGGGCGCGCAGCCACAGTTCACCGAGGTCGTCAACGGCACCTCGGCGGCGTGGAGCGCGCTCCCACAGGAGCTCGCGATGTGGACGATGGTGGACCAGATGGCTCGTGTCGCGGTCGACCAGTGGTCGCTGCCGGACGAGCGCAAGGCCGCCGTCACGCCCTTCTATCTTGTGACCACGCCCGACCAGGCGAAGCCCCTCGTGGACGAGAAGTACGGCTGGCCCGGCCCGACCGGCTTCAAGGACACGTTCAAGAAGCTGTGGGGCCGCTAGGGCGTGTCTGATGGATGTTGGTCGATGTGGGCGATGATCCAGAAAGTGGCCTGCAAGGCGGAGGAGGCCCGGATAGCGGTGTTCTATCCGGACCGACGACAACGCCGCAGGACGCCTTCTGGGCATTGATCCGCACGATCGAAGATCCATCAGACACGCCCTAGCCCCCGGTTGAACCTGACAGGAATTCCGGCGGCGTCCGTCCGGGGCCACCAGCCCGGTGTGCCGGGCCTTCCCGCGGTGCCTTTTCCGGTGCCGCGGGAGGCCTGAACCACGGTGGAGTTCCCGAGCGGCGGCCACCGCCAGCCGACAACTGTCCAACAACCGGGTGACAACCGGGTGACAACCGGGTGACAAGCGGCCTGACGGCATAATCCGACAGCAATGTGAAAGCAGTGGGCCAGGTGAGCGATGGTGCGGGTGGGACAGCTTCGCGGGCGGACCGGGTGAACACGCCGGCCCTGGACATCCGCACGCTGTCCAAGACGTTTTCCGGGCAGGTCGTCCTCGATCGTGTCGACCTCACCCTCGACGAGGGCCGGGTGCACGCCCTCGTCGGGCAGAACGGCTCGGGCAAGTCCACTCTGATCAAGATCCTGGCCGGGTACCACCGCCCGGACCCGGGTGGCAGCGTCGTGGTGCGGGGCGTGCCGTTGCAGCTGGGAGCGGCGGCGGCACACGACGCCGGGATCCGTTTCGTCCACCAGGATCTGGGGCTCCTCCTCGACCTCAGCGCGGTGGAGAACCTGATGCTGGGGCTGTCCTACCCGCGCGGCTTCCTCGGCCGGATCCGCTGGCGGGAGGCCCGGCGGCGGGCGCAGGAGCGGGTGGCGCGGGTCGGGCTCGACATCGACGTCCGCGCCCCCGTGGGCGAGCTGGGGCTGGCCGACCGCACCGGTCTCGCGATCGCGCGGGCGCTGCCCGAACCGGACCAGGGCAACGCCGTGCTGGTGCTCGACGAGCCGACCGCCGCGCTGCCCGCGGCCGACGTGGACCGGCTGCTGGCGACGATCCGGCGGCTGCGAGACGCCGGGCACAGCGTGCTCATCGTCTCGCACCACCTCGACGAGGTCCTCGACATCGCCGACCGCATCACGGTCCTGCGCGACGGCCGGAAGGCCGCATCGGTGGACGCCGCCGGCATGGACCACGACACCCTCGGCCGGCTGATGGTCGGTCACGATCTGGTCATCTCGGCCGGGCGCGAGGAGACGGCCGAGGCGGCCGGCCCCGCCGTGCTGGAACTCGTGGGAATCGCCGGGGGAACCGTGACCGAGGTGTCCACCACCGTGCGCCGCGGGGAGATCGTCGGGATCGCCGGCCTGACCGGGTCGGGCCGTGAGGCGCTGGGCGCGATGCTCAGCGGACGGCTGCCCCGGACGGGCCGCGTGTCCGTGGACGGTGTCGCCGTCCCGCCGGCGCGTCCCGCCGCGGCCATGGCCGCCCGCCTGGCCTTCGTGCCGGGGGAACGGGCGCGCTACGGCACCTTCGCCGACCTGACGGTCCGCCAGAACCTGACCATGGGATCGCTGCGCCGCCACGTCCGGTGCGGCTACATCCACGCCGGCTCCGAACGTCAGGAGGTACGCAGGTGGGTCGACGAGTTCGGGATCGTGACCCGTGGCGTGGACGCACCCATCACAAGCCTGTCCGGTGGTAACCAGCAGAAGGTGCTTGTCGCCCGTGCGCTGCGTCTGTCCCCGAAGGCACTCGTGCTCGACGATCCGACCGCCGGCATCGACGTGAAGGCGCGTGATCAGGTCCACGGCATCATCGAGCGCAGCGCGGACGCGGGCACGGCGGTCCTGCTGGTCTCGACCGACAGCGAGGAGCTGGCCCGCCTGGCCGACCGTGTCCACGTCCTGAGCCACGGACGTGTCGCGCGCACCCTGCGCCGGGGCGTCGACCTTTCACCGGAAGCCATTGATCATGCACAGGTATCGCTGGGAACGCCGTGACCCCCCGGCCCGCCCGGCGGTCGTGTGCGCGAAACCGCCTTCGTCTCCTACTTTCTTTCGAGGTAGTGCCATGTCGTTAGAAACCGGTCCCAGCCCCGCGG
>NZ_CAKJTP010000095.1:0-16314 GCF_917627335.1 Protofrankia sp. CiT1
CCCGTATTCCGCGCATTACCCTCTTTGACTGCGGCGATCACTAAGTGGTCGCCGCCGGAAGTTCGTCCAGGGTCTGCCGGCGCCAGACGGCGCCTCGCCTCGTTGTCGTCGGCCCAGGTAGAACCCGCTACCTGGAGCCTTCTCCGCCTCACGATGCATCCGTCTGTCATCCGGCACCCCCCCGAACAACTTCCGGCGGCGACCACTAAGAGTGACGACCGTTACAACGCTCGGAACAGCAGCGATACGGCGTGTGCGGAGAACGGGGCCAGGCCCGGGGACGTAGCTAACGGGGTGCGAAACAGCTAAAACCGGCGTCAACACGACCCACCCCCGACTACCGCTAATACAGCCCTGGACACACTGTGCTCAAACTGGCTACAACAATCATGATCGCCGTTTATGGCTATTCCGCCAGGACGGAATACGAACCGGCCCGTTACCGCTGGCGATCAGCGATCAGGGTCCACGGGCTGGGCGTGGCGAGGGCCCTGCGGTGCCGGTTCTCGGCCCAGTACCACACCGAAGCGGCCATCACCTCGCCTGAGTCCCGTACCTGCCGGGTGGGCTCGAACGGCCGCGACATGCTGGTGTAGCTCTGGAACATGGCCAGCAGCTTGACCGCCCGTTGCTGCGCCGGGGACAGCCACTGCTCGGCCAGCGGGAGGAAGAACCGGTTCCAGCTGTCGGTGGAGACCGTCGGCGGTCTGTCGATCGGCTCGACGCCCTTCGTCGTCCGGTATGTGTTGATGGTGTCGCAGGCGATGTCGACCAGCCTGGCCAGCCGCAGGCTGCCCTGCCCTCCCGCGATGACCTCAGTGCGGGGCGCCGTCGGCGGGGCACCGAGCGCCGCGTCGACGATTACGTCGGCGACCTCGTCCACGGGGCTGATCTCGGCGTAGCCGTCGGGATCCCCAACCACCACCGCGGCCAGTCCGGAGACCAATGCCGGTAACAGGGTGTAGGGACCGGAGAAACGAGTGATTCCGCCGTCGCCGCGCCGGCCCATCACCAACGGTGGGCGGACCACCGTCACCGGGCCGCGATGACGGGTGGACACGATCTCCTCACAGGCTGCCTTGGACCACTCATAACCGTTGCGGTAGCCCTCGAACTCCGTGCCCCCGCAGCCCGCGGGGAGGCGTGCCCCGTCCACATAAGCGGTGGAGACGTGAACGACGTGCGTCTCAGGGCCGGCCAGTCCGAGCACCGCGCGCAGGGTGTTGATATTGGTGGTGGCCTCGTCCCGGGTCATGCTCCAGTGGGTGGCTGCCGCGGTGTGCACGATGGTGTCCCAGCGGCCGGCCAGTGCGGGCGGCGCCGGCTCCTGACCAATGTTCCAGCAGACGATGGAAGTGTCGGTGGCCCGCCGCGCCACCCGGACGAGATCCGGTGCCGCGGGGTGGCTGAGCAGCCGGTCAGCGGTTTCGGTGCCGATGACACCGGTTGCCCCGGTGATGAGGATGCGCATCACGTCTCCCGCAAAGAGGTCAGGACCAGGCAGGCGTTCTGCCCGCCGAAGCCGAAGGAGCTGGCGGGCGCCGGCGCCACGGCCACGCTTCTGGAGGCCACGGCCTCGACGAGACCGGCCGCCGAGCTGGCAACGAGGGCGACCGGCGGCCGGTCAGCCACAGTCATCCACGGGGACCTGACGGGCATCCCCGGGGACCTGGCGGGCCACCAGCAGTTCGACAGCGTGTCCGACTGTTTCAGCCCGGACCAGCTCCTCGGGCTCGATCCGGACGCCGAGCACGCGTTCTAACTGCGCGCCCACCGCCATCAGCTCCAGGCTGTCGATGTCGAACTCGGCACGCAGGTCGGTGTTGTCATTGATCACGTCGATGTCGGCGCCGAGGACATCGGCGATGGTGGCGCGGACGACGTCGGCCAGCTCGCGTTGCTGCGGTGTCATGTTCATGTTTTTCCTTGTTGCTCCTGGTTCGGTGTTCAGTTCAGGCCAACGGCGATCGCGTGGGTGGCCACGGCCAGCGCCGTCGAGGATGTCGAGTGCCTGCTCCAGCTCGGCGTTAGGGCTGGTCATAGGAACTAGGCGCTGTCGTGAGCACGAGCGCGGTTACCGGCTGTCGGTCAGCCGCCGCTCAAGCGCGGTGAGCATCTGCTGGGCGTTCTCCGCAGCGCGGCGGCGGCAACCGGATTCAGCATGCCGGCGAGCAGCGGGATACCGATGTCGAACTCCAGGTGCAGGGACACCAGGCTGGCGCTGTCGCCGGCCGGGCGGACGGACCAGTAACCGACGAAGCGCGACAGGTCCCCGCTGATCTGACGGAAGTCGCATCGGCGGGCCTGGTGATCGAGATACTCGGCCGCCACCCACTCCAGCACCGATCCCCTGAGCCAGACCGACCACGCCGTTGTCCGATGGTCCGCTCCAGAGCACTCGACGATCTCAACCGATCGGACGTTATCCATGCACTGTGGGTAGTTTTCGACGTCGGTGACCGCGGCCCAGCTCTGGGCAGGCAGGGCGTCGATGGACAGTTCGGCTGCGACTGTGGGCATCGGAGGCTCTCTTGAGGCGAGATGGGTCAGGACCGTGGCGCCAAGGCGTCCGCCCGAGCGGACGCCAGCGCGGGTGGCAGCAGGCGGCGCAGGACAGCCCGGGGGAACGCACGGATATGGGTGATGGCGTAGGACTGCTCCACCAACGCGCAGCCCAGCTCCCGCTTTGGTTCGTAGGCCGTCTGGGCGAACCTGATATGCTGGCACTTCTCCGCGATGGCGAGTTCAATGGCCGCGTAGTGCACGTTGTGATAAAGCCGGGCCCGGTGCGCCAGCCGGTAGTCCAGCCCGATCCGCACCCCCACGGCACCGTGACCGCGGAAGAAGCAGTGCAGGAAGGCCACCAGCTTGTCCCCGTCGAAGCAGGCCACCACCCGCTGCTCTAGGCCCTCGGCGTCGGACAGCGCCCGCAGGAACACCCCGTCGAGGACATCCAGTGTCTGGTCGGCGCGCACCATCACCTGCTGGTAGAGCCCGAGCATGGCGGGCAGCAGGTCCGCGAAATCCCTCCGCACTTCGATTCTCAGTCCCGGGTGGTCGCGGAAATTTCGTATCGTGCTACGCACGTTCCGGCGTGCCTTCGCCGGCAGCGCGGCGATGTAGTCGTCAAAGGAGACATGGCCCAGCCGGAGCTCGGTGTCTGGCAGACTGGGCACGAAGAAGAAGCCGGCCGCCGCCAGCTGCGGGCGCAGCGCCGCCATGCACTCAGGCGCGAAGTCCTTGAACACAACCGTTCCCAGCCGGTTCCGCCGGGCGTACCGCAGGACCGCCCGCACCAGCAGCTCGCAGACCTCGGGCTGGAGCGGTCCCCGGCTCAGGACCCGGCCCGGACCGAGGAAGTTGCCGCAAAACAGCATGGGCACGCGCAACAGCCGAGGGAACAGCCTGCGTACCGGGGCCAGCAGGCGTCGCTCGCCAGAGCCTACAACGTCGTCGAGCCGCAGCTCCCGGAAAGCGGCCAGCGGCAGGATCGCGCAGATCTCCCCCGCGCTCCGGACCACCACGTAGGCGTACTCGTCCGGCCCGATGGCGCCCTGTTCCATCGCGGCGAAGACCTGCCGTGCCCACATGGGGTCGTCCGCGGGAGCCAGCCCGTCCCACACCTGCGCCGGGATAGCGCCCACGCCGGGCAGGACATCGACAGCATATCCGGCCGGCGCCGTCACCACGCCGTGGCCACTGTGCTCTGCCATGGGTTCTCACCACTCCGGGCCGGGTCAAGGGGCAGGGACGGGAACGGCGCGGTCAGCTGATGCGCGGCGGCTGACCGGTAAGCGCCGTACATAGCGGCTGGGCCATCCGGCCCGCAGCGGGCGGATGGGAGACCGGACCGGCGGTGGCCGAGGCGAGGCAGGCCGGCTCGGCCGAGCTGATGAACGACAGTTCGGCGGACGGCCGCCGCGCCGACACGGTGTCCATGCCGGGGCGGAGCCGGTCAGGTACGGATCTTTCGCCACCGAGAAAGCTCACCTGGCTGCCCTTTCCGAGGTCATGACAGGGAGACCGACACAGGCGCGCGGGCCGATGAAGCCGTGCTCAGGCGGTGTGCCCCGCAGGTCCCACCTGGATACAAGGAACTGTAATAGGTCATTTACTGGCTGAACACCCCCAGTTGGATATCTCCATCCGCAGTACCGCGGACCGGTCAGTGCCCGCCGCCACCGCTTCAATCAGAAAATTATGATTAAAAATAAAAACAGCTGGCTATTGCCGGGCCGCTCTACGGCGTGTTTCCGAAGCAGTCGTTTGATCAGGGAGCCGTGTCCAGGTAGTTCCTGGCTGGACACGGCTCGCCCGGACAGAAGATTCACAAAACAGGTTCTGCAGGACTCCGGAAACCGGGATTTTCACCTGGGCACCAGCGAGAGCGATGAACCGGCCACCGGTGGCCAGGACGGACGCGGACCATCCAGACCATCGACATCCGCGGGAGCCGCCCGGGCACCGTCACCATTGTGCCGGTCATCCCGGCTGGCAGGATCAATGTTCAGCGATGATGCCCGGCCGTCGAGTCCGGCTTCATCGGCTGACTCCAGTCAGCCAGGCCTTCCAGGCCTTCCGGCACCTCCGGCACCTCCGGCACCTCCGGCATCTCCGGTGTCCCGGCGGCATATGCGAGCTCGCCGTGCTCCGCGAGGTCCAGGCCGGTCCACTCCTGGCGCCGGCTCACCCGGTTACCGACGATCAGATCAATGAGCATACCGATCAGATACGTCGCAATCAGTGAATACATCACGACCACGGTCAGCGCCAACAACTGGTTGCCGAACAGGTGAAGCCCGCCGCCGTGGAAAAGCCCATTGGCGCCATCGGGGTTGACGCTCTTGGTCGCGAAGAGCCCGAGACAAAGAGTGCCAAGGCAGCCCCCGACCAGATGCACCGCGATGACGTCGAGGGAGTCGTCAAGAATGAGCCACGCCTTCAAACCGACCGCGAGACAGCACACCACTCCGGCCAGCGCGCCGATGAGAATGGCAGACATCGGTGTGATGAACCCCGCGCACGGAGTCACCGCGACCAGTCCGCCGAGTGCTCCGGTACCGGCTCCGAGGACGGTCGGTTTGCCAGTGCGGACGCGCTCGACCGCGATCCAGGTCAGCAGCGCCGCGGCCCCGCCGAGGTTGGTGTTGGTCGAGGCGAGGGCCGCCAGCCCGTTCGCGTTCAACGCGGCGCCCCCGTTGTACCCGAGCCAGCCGAACCACAGTATCCCGGCGCCGATCATCACCAGCGGCACGCTGTGCGGCGGCTTCTGCCGCTCAGGCCATCCCACTCTGTGTCCGAGCACCATCGCCATGGCGACAGCGGCGGCACCAGCGTTGGCGTGCACGACCATACCGCCACCGAAGTCGAGGGCGCCCAGCTTGGCGGCCCATCCGGTGGGCGAGAAGACCCAGTGCGCGACCGGCGCGTAGACAACTATCGGCCACAGCACGAGAAAGAGGATGTAGGCGGCGAACCGCCAGCGGTCCGCGGCCGCTCCGGTGACCAGCGCCGGGGTGATCACGGCACCCATCATCTGGTAAAGAGCGAATGCGATCACCGGTACCGCCAGCCGAGGCATACCGGGCACACCGCCGCTCAGGCTCGACGGCGTCAGTCCGGCGAAGTGCAGGCCACCGAGTAAGCGGTTACCGCCGTCGAACGCGAGCGAGAAACCGATCAGCGCCCAGGTGACGCTGACGACCCCGATGGCGCAGAAGCACTGCATCATGATGCCCAGTACGTTGTGCCGGCCTTGCAGGCCGCCATAGAAGAAGGCCAGGCCTGGTGTCATCAGCAGGATGAGAGCGGCGCAGATCAGCACCCAGGCGGTGGCGCCCGTATTTATTTCCATCCCGAGGTTCCTTCCCGGTCAACCGATGGGTTCCTTGGCGTCTACGGGTGCGGCTCTCCTGGAGTAACCTGATCATTCCGCGAGTGCGTAGCTACTTTGGTACCGAACCTGGTGGACCCGTTGTTGTTCTTGGGGTAGGTGGCAACGCCATTACCACCGACTTCTTCGACCAATCCGCGGTGCGCGAGATCCCGGCCCCGGTCCGGATTCAGTGGCGGCCGGCCTGACGTCACGGGCAGCATAGTTAACCAGCTCGACAGCACCGAAGCCGAGAAGCCCGGCCAGCGCCTCAACCAGTTCCGCGGAGATCCGTACCACACCGCGGAGCCTGTACCAGAACCGACAGCGCCAGGTAGCTCCAAACGGAGATCTCGGTCAGGAGGTCTCCATCTAGAGATAGCGGACAAGACGAAAATGCTGGACATTATCGTCATTGTCACAGTTGTCATGCCCCCCAATACGCACCGCGTCCCCGCCGAAGCGGGCGCCGTCTCCAGGAGGTCTGGGGCTCATGCCAGACCAAGATCACAATGCCTATGAGGTCGAACCCCCACCCTCTCGGGCTCCACGCGCAGTCCTCGTGTTCCTACTGACCGGAGTAGTGATCGCCGGTACGATATTGGCGTTGCGCACCACCTCCGGTGCCAGCTCGGAATCGTGCTCAGGCGCGCTCGCTCTGACCGTTGAAGCGGCGCCCGAGGTGTCCGCCGCTGTCCGTTCGGCAGCCGCCAACTACCAGCAGACCAAGCCAAACGTCGACGGCACGTGTGTCACCGTCCGGGTGAGCACACGTGCCGCCCAGGAGACCACGCGGCTGCTTGGCGGAGGGTGGCGAGAGGCGACCGCGGGAAACCAGCCGGACGTGTGGATCCCGGACTCCACGGCCTGGCTCGACATGGCTCGCCTGCAGGAACCGGCACGCGTCCTGGTACCGCAGAGCGCACCGACGATCGCGACCTCGCCGGTCGTCATCGCGGTGCCGCGGAGCATGGCCAAGACGCTGGGCTGGCCGAGCAAGAACCCGTCCTGGGATGATCTTCGTATCAACGAAGGGAGCACCACCTTCTGGCACGACCACAACGACAAGTACCCCGGCAAGTTCCAGGTCACCTTCGCCAGCCCACAGACGTCGTCGGCCAGCGCGGCCGCGATGATGTCCATCGCCGCGGTCGCGCTGGGCAAGCCGGCTGGAGAACTCACCGCCCAGACGTTCCGCGATGACATGTCCGCCAAGAAAGTGGTTCTCGACCTGGAGCGCAAGAGCTCGGCCATCGCCGACTCGGACGAGGCGCTGCTGGCCGGGCTACGCCAGGCCGACGCCGACACCAGCGGAGGAGGGCTGACCGGCCACGTCTCCGCGGTACCGATGTCGGAGAACATGATGTTCGACTACAACAACGGTGTCGTCGCTGACGGAAAGGCCACCCCGCCGAAGGAGCCACTCGTCGCGATCTATCCAACGGACGGGATCGCGGTCCAGAACATTCCGTTCGTTCAGGTCGGCCCGGATGGGAGCCCGGCTCACAAGGCCGCTGTCCAGGGGTTCCTGGAAATGATGCTCAGCAAGACCGGGCAGGACTCGTTCACTGAAGCGGGCCTGCGGGGCGAGGACGGAACGGCCCCGAAGCTCACCACCGACGCCGGCTTCTCCCCCGGGCTGCGTTTCGAGCCGGCGGAATCTGTCAACCCCGCGGCGACGGGGTCAGCACTCGCCCTGTTCCAGGCTGTCCACCAGCGTGGCGCGACACTCGCCGTCATCGACACCTCCGGTACGATGGGCGGCGTGGTAGCGGACAGCGGGGGCGTGACCCGGCTGAAGGTGGCCATCAGCGCGATGGATTCGGTGTACGCCGCGCTCGCCGAAGATTCCAAGATGGGACTGTGGCAGTTCTCCCGCGTTCCGGGCAGCACCGCCAGCTACCAGGAACTGGTGCCGATCGGCCCGATAGGAGAAGTGATCAACGGTACCTCCCGTCGGAACCTATTGATCCAGAACACCGACAGGTTGCAGGCCAAGGACAACGACGGGGGGCTCTACGACACGGCGCTCGCCGCGTTCCGCAAGCTCAGCTCCGTCTATACACCCGGCCGGCCGAACCAGGTCGTGTTGTTGACCGACGGCCAGGACGACAACCTGAGCAGTATTTCCCTCGACAATCTGATCACGAAGCTCAGGAGTGAGTTCGACCCGGAGCATCCCGTACATCTGATCACTATTGCCTACGGCGGTCAGGCCGATGCGCAGGCGCTCCAGCGCATCTCCGCCGCGACCGATGCCAAGAGCTATCCCGCGCGCGACGAGAACTCCATCTCCCAGGTGATCCTCGACGTGCTTACCACGCACTAGATCATCAGCTGAGGGGGGCCGCCCGGGTGGGCGGCCCCCCTCAGCTATGAGCGGGTTCCTCAGGCCTCCGCTCGCTCGGTAGCCAGCAGGTCCTGTAGCTCGCGCAGTGCTTCCCGGAGCCGGTCAGCGAATACCGACATCTCGCCGGCCATCGGGCGGGCCGCGCTCAGGTAGAGGTTGAAGCGGTCGGGCAGCAAGACGTAGGCGATACCGATGCACCGGCTGTTGGTCGGCCCGAAGCCGAAGTACTGGATGTTGGTCGACGGCGCGGAACTGGTATTCAGATAGTCGTCCCGCATCTTGAGCCAGCCGGGAGTCTCGTACAGGGCGGGTGCTTCGGTCACCCCCAGCGCCTCACCGCGCCGCTTCTGAATCAGCTGCAGTTCCCACAGATGCTGCTCGGGTGCCTGGCCCGTCTGGCACTCTTTCGCACGTTGCACATGCCTTTCGGCAGCTGCCCGGAACGCCGCTCTGCGGGTCTTCGCATCCGCTCCAGGGTCATCCATCGCGGCCACGAACCGCACCACCTCAGGTGTGACGACGCGCATCGCCTCCGTGCGCCCGTGCCGGTACTGTCTCGTCGCGATCGACTCGTACGTGGCACCCACGAATCCCCTGGTACGTTTGTGGGCGAGTTGATAGGCCAGCTGCACGAACGCATCCGGCGATATCCGTAGCCGCTTGGCCTGATTTCCACCGAAATCTTCGACGGACAGGGTGGCGGTAGCCGTGTCGGCGCTGTAGGCCGCGAACGAGGCTTCGGCGGTCCGCACCGTGCTCCGAAGGTCACCGTCCAGCGTGAATTCGATGGCCTCGATGACTGGTAGGCCCTGCGAGCGGCTCCCCGACCGTTCCGGGTGCATCTCGGCCGATGCGCCCAGCAGGGCGTCAACGAAACCGAGGATTGTGGTGCCGTCCAGACCACAGTGCTCCACGTTGATGCCCGCCGTACCGTCGGCAAAAACGATCAGAGAGACCGCCTTGTCGAACCAGCGGTTAGCACTGTCACCATGCAGGAGCTGGTCGCATGCGGCCAGGGCGTCTTGGGGGGTGAAGTCCTCCAGGCACATGCAGAACAGCGCGGTCTCCAGCTCCTCGAGCGCGCCCGCGTTATCGGGATGACAGGCGAGCAGCGCTTGCCTGCTGGCGGCCCAGTCGGCCCGAGCCTGGGTGGTGAGGTGTCCGACAGACGTGTCAGGCGCGGCCCGCGTCGCACCGGCTTTCATGATCGATATCAGTCCTGCCGTAAGATCGTCCAACGTGTGGGGCCAGCCATCCGAGCCCAGCACGTCCATGCGGAACATGTTTCCGCGGAAGAACACGACGATATGGCGCGCCTGAGACGGGCCCGGCCATTTTTCGCTGTAAGGCGCGCGGACGGTGTCCTGCACGGGCCCGGGTATCCGTGTCGTGGAGAACAGGAACTTGTTCTGTTCCATCGAAAGCGCCTGCCCCCGCTGGACGATCGGCGCGACAAGTTCCTCGTCGAGCAGCAGTTTGTAGTCAACGGCCGCGGCGATGAGCCCGGCCGCCCGCTCCACCTGTCGCCGGTCCGAATCATTGAACAAGAAAAAGAAATTCGCGTTGAGGGCTATACGGTCACGGCGGCCCAGGTACCGGGACGGCCAGAATGTGTCGAGCCAGCTGTGCACGCCCGCCCCGGCGTTGTACTGTTCGAGTGCCGCGTGCAGGGTGCGGCCAGGACCGCCCGGCCGGAGGAAGGACGCGACCTCGGCCTCGGTCGCCGCCAGCTCGTCCATGGACAACAGCGGCGCGCACCACTCGAGGAATCTCTCGCAGCTCGCCTCCAGCATGGGCAGTGGTACTCGTGGCAGACGCTCTTCGCCGGCGAAGGTCCGGGCGGGTTCCTCTTGGCTGTTGAACGATTTCATCCTCGACCTCGCTGACTTGGGGGCATGTACGGCTCCTTATTTGTTGCGAGGTCCACGACTGGGCGACTCTTCGTCCCGCGCGGCCGAGAGATGTAGAGCTGCGCGTAGAGCCAGCCATCGGCTTCCAGACCTCGCGGATCCACTCCGACGGTCCACAGCGTGTCCAGGACAAGCGACTGCTCCTCGGGGGAGGCGAACCGTCGCTGCTTGAATACGCGGTCCAGGTGAACGGTTTCGTATCCCAGCTCGGCCAGGCTCGCCGCGACAGGCTCGAACGGGAACATCCGCAGGACGAAATGCGCCATCCACGGTTTACGCTCACCGTTCGCGTTGACGATGCGCGAGATGGTTCTGTCGGTAACATAACCAAGACAGCCCGTCGAGATGACGAGATCCGCTCCAGCGAGCTGCTGGCGTTGTTGCTCGGTGGGGTCGTTCTCTTCCAGATCGGCATGTACCGCGTCATCGATGAACCCTGCCGCGAGCGCGTACGACAGCGCCGGATGCGAGCTGTCAAGACCCACGAACTGGGTAGATCCGAGGTGGCTACGGGAACGGACCAGCTCCTGGTCACGGGTCAGTAACGTGTCGCGGGTCTGCTCGTTTACGTCGAAGCCACAGTAACGTTCGTACAGTTCGTCCATGGTTGCTCCATATTTCAACAGAGCCGCATTAATGCCATAGGAACAACCGATGTCAAGAATGTTCAGAACATGACCAAAGCGCGACCTTCGGTATTCCTGAATAAGTTTCACAAAATATGGCTTGGCTAGTTGTGGAATGCAATATCCGAGCTCGCTTAAGGTGCTGAAATAAGCCCGCGGATCGGGTTGGGTATAAATGTGATCAAGTGAAACTTTCCCAGTGGCGTCAAAACGCACGGAGCGCGCTCCTTCGTTGATCGCGAAATGGGTGGTGGGCCGACGTGGGGTTCAGCTCGCCGGTCGACTCCTTAAGCCGGTAGTTGGTCGACGCGCGCGGCTCGTCCCTGGCCACCCGGCACTGGGCAGCAAGCGGTCCGCATCCATGCCGCAGGCAGGATGCGGTTGACTGGCGCACCGACGTCAGCGAACAGAGCGGAACCGACCGAGCAGAACAGCCTTCAGCGGTGCAGCCGGCCGGCAAACGCATGGAAGCAGCCGGCCGTGCCAGGGTGGCCCTGGCGACCGCGATGCGACCGTAGCGGTGTTCGATCCGACGTTACCCGATCGCGGCAGCATTGCCGCAGGTTCGTCGATACAGACCCGGCCGTACTCGACGAACACCTGCGGAGATGCTCCCCGAGCTGGCTCGGAAAAGGTCTGAGCAAGCCTGGCCGGGCCAGCTCAGAAACGCTTTCCCATTCTTCAGCACGCCCGGTCAGCGGCTTCCTCACCCTTCTCGGTCCAGCGGTGACACTGACCCACTGGAAAAACTCGCCACCGGAGACACACAGTCTCTCAACAATCCGTGCCCGATGCCGGACAGTACGCGTTTCCCACCACGCCCAGGTAACAGCAAACCACCAGGAGAACACACGGCGCAACAATTCGGGCCGCAACTGTCAGCACCCCGTGCAACCCGCTCAATCGCCACGGGACGATCGAGCGGCACGCGGACCGCGTCACACCCCCCTATTCTTCGCGCATACCCTTGACAACCCTCTCCTGAAGCTGAAATACCACATCTTGATCACGCAATGTAGTCACATCTCCGAGCTCGCGCCCCTCCGCGATGTCCCGCAGCAGCCGACGCATGATCTTTCCTGACCGGGTCTTCGGAAGGTCATCGGACCAGACGATACGCTGCGGCCGCGCCAGTTTGCCGATCCGTTGCGCCACATGCTGGCGCAACATCGTCACCATGTAGTCGTCACCTACCAGATCACCCCGCAGCGTCACGAATGCCACGATGGCCTGCCCGGTATCGTCGTCGGCCCGGCCGACGACGGCGGCCTCCGCGACGGCCTCATGCGAGACCAGCGCCGACTCCACCTCGGCTGTGGACAGCCGGTGACCGGAGACGTTGATGACGTCGTCCATCCTGCCGATGATCCAAAAATAGCCATCTGGATCCTGGCGGGCGGCGTCGCCGACCACGTAGATCGTTGGCCCGAAACGGGAAAAATAGGTCTGAACGAACCGCTCGTCGTCACCATAGAGGGTACGCAGCATGCCCGGCCAGGGTGCGGTGATGACGAGCACACCGACGCCGCTGTCCAGCGGCTCTCCCTCCTCGGAGTACAGCTCCGCGGCGATCCCAGGCAACGCGTGAGTTGCCGAGCCCGGTTTGGTGGTGGTCTGCCCGGGGATCGGCGAGATCATTATCCCGCCTGTCTCGGTCTGCCACCAGGTGTCGACGATCGGGCACCGCTCACCGCCGATCACCCTGTGGTACCACAGCCATGCCTTCGGATTGATCGGCTCACCGACCGTGCCGAGAATCCGCAACGACGACAGATCATGACGCCCCGGATACAACGGGCCCCATTTCATGCAGGCCCGGATCGCGGTTGGCGCGGTGTAGAAAATGGTGACCCTGTACCGCTCTATCAGTTCCCACCAGATGGACCTGTCCGGGTAGTCCGGAGCGCCCTCGTACATGACGCTGGTAGCGGCATTGGATAACGGTCCGTATATGATGTATGAGTGGCCGGTCACCCAACCAACATCGGCCGAACACCAGTAGACGTCAGTGGCCGGGTCGAGATCGAACACCATCCGGTGGGTGTAGGTCACCTGGGTGAGGTAGCCGCCGGTGGTGTGCAGGATCCCTTTCGGTTTCGCCGTCGAGCCGGAGCTGTAGAGGATGAACAGCGGATGCTCCGCCTCCATCGGCTCAGCCGGGCACTCGGGGCTGGCAGCGGAGAGCAGGTCGTGGTACCAGATGTCGCGGCCGGTCCGCATCGGCGCCGCAGTGCCCGTCGAGCGGACGACGATGATGTGCTGGAGCGAGTCAAGGTCCCCCATCTCGGCGTCCACCGCCTCTTTGATGGCAGCCGTACGACCCTTACGGCGAGCCCCATCCACTGTGATCAATGCCTTGGCCGCGGATACCTCCATGCGCTCGCGTACCGCGGACGGAGCGAATCCACCGAAGACCACGTTGTGCGGGGCGCCGATCCGGGCGCAGGCCAGCATCGCGACGACCACCTCCGGGATCATCGGCAGAAAAATCCCCACCACGTCGCCCTTGCCCACGCCGAGGCTCTTCAGACCGTTGGCGAGCAGCTGGACGTCCCGATGCAGATCCGCATAAGTGATCGTCCGCTCTTCGCCCTCCTCGCCCCGCCAGTAATAGGCGACTCTGTCACCGAGACCGGCCTCGACATGGCGGTCCAGGCAGTTGGCGGAAACGTTCAGCCGGCCGTCCGCGAACCACGTGTAGAACGGCGGGCTGCTGTCATCGAGCCCCTTGGTGAAGGGGGTGTCCCAGCGCAGCAACGACCGTGCCTGGTCCAGCCAGAAGCCCACCGGGTCGCCAGCAGCGGCGTCCCAGTCCACCTGGTGGCGGGAGACGAAGCCGGCGGGCGGGGCGAACCGCTCGACCGCCAGGAGGCGTTCAAGGTCCTTTTCTAGCTCCGCGCTTTCCGCGTCTGTAGCGCTGCCCTCCGCGTCCGCAGCGCCAGTCATGCTCGTCGAAGCAGCCCCGTCATCCAGAGGAGCTGCGTTCAGGGTGCTATCTGTCATGACGTGTCCTCCTAGTGCTCGGTCTGTTCCTCAACGGGCACGGTTCGCCTCGGCTCCGGGCTTCCGGCGGCCTGTCGACCGGCAGGGCTGGCAGGGCCGTGCGCCGCCACGTGTCGTCGATCACATCCGCGATGGCGCCCAGTACGCCGCCCGCCTTGGTCACGGCCAGTTGCTGGCCCAGTTGTACTGGTCATGGCGACTCCTCGGGCCGGGGCAGAACGGGGCCTCCCGTGGAGGCGAGCCCAGGAGGACCAACCATGTGCATGCCGCCGCTGCCATCGCAAGAGCGCCTGGACGAACGGTGCCGATGAGGCGACGAACGGTTGATGCGGCAAGACGAGCGGCAAGCGATGTCCGCCTCACAATCACGCCTATCAGGCCAACATCGCCGGCGGCGGCCAACACTCGGTGGAGCGACGGCCCGGCCCCGGTGCCGGAATGGCGGGACAGCTTCCCACCCCGGGCATCAGCTGACGACCGGTAGCGCGCTGGAGGCAGCGGTGAATGGACATGTTACCTTGCGTGTGATGCGGCCATGCCCTAGTGTTACCTAGTCACGCAGGGCGAACTGGTCAGAACACGAACCCGCCCGTCACGCTGACGTCACATGGAGTTCGAGGAACGTCGTCAGTCGGTCTCCCAACGCGGCGTCAGCCCAGGATCACCCTTGGCGAACAGCCCTGACGCCGCATCCGAGAGGTAGCCCTGAGTTGGTTGCAGATTTTCCGCCAAAATCCAAACAGCCTAGAGCGGCTCAGGTCCGGGCTCCCGTCCCACTGGGCGTCCTATAATTCAGCGCGACCGGCAATAGGGGACGCGGCGCCGCGGGATTGGGGCACGCACCTCGCGCCGGCGCTCCCCATCCATCGCCACGCGATGGATGGGCACCCCGGCTCGCCGGTCGCCGCCCACCACCTCCGGTGACTCCCCGCGCCGCCTCGTGACGCACGCACCCCAGCTCCACTTCTTGATCCGCTCCCCTCTTGCCGGGCGCTTTTAGTAGGATAGCCGGAAGGTCAACAGCTCTAGCTTTCCATAAGCCCGGTCACCTGTCGGGAATTTATGGGAGCCGAACAGCGCACACTCATTTTTTGGCATTCATTTTTGGAGTTCATAACAGCTGGGGCCAACGCCATGGCGGTATTTCCGTCACCGCCGTTCGAACCGCCCGAGGAGCAGTCGTCCATGGCCTCGGATACACCGCTTCCAATCGTAGCAAGGATGGAACTGAAAACCGTGAAGCAGATCAGAAACCAGCGCATGATCCGCAACTACGAAGGCTTCCTCCGATAGTGCGCCTCGTGCTGGTCGGGCCGCCGGGAGCTGGTAAAGGTACGCAGGCCGAGTTCATCGCCCAGGCGTGGTCGATCCCCAAGATCTCCACCGGGGACATCTTCCGCATGAATGTTCGTGAGGGTACCGAGCTGGGCGTGGCCGCGGAGAAGTACATGAACGCCGGCGACCTCGTCCCGGACGAAATCACCATCGAGATGGTCCGCAACCGGCTGGCCGAGGACGATGCGGCCAAGGGTTTCCTGCTGGACGGCTTTCCCCGCAACGTGCCGCAGGCTGAGGTGCTCGGCGGCATGCTGGCGACGCTGGGGATCCAGCTCGACATCGTGCTGGAACTTGTCGTGGACGACGACGAGGTGGTGTGTCGGCTCTCCGGCCGGCGAACCTGCCGTCGCTGCCGGCATACCTGGCACATCGACTTCGATCCGACCAAGATTGAAAATATCTGTGACCGGTGTGCCGGTGAGCTGCTCCAGCGAGATGACGACAAGCCGGAGACCGTCCGACGCCGGCTCGAGGTGTACACCGAGCAGACCGCTCCATTGGTCTCCTACTACGCCGCCAAGGGAATACTCATCGGCATCGACGCGACCGGTCCGGTGGACGACGTCACCGACCGCACCCTCACAGTGCTGAGTCAGTATGACGCTCGAACAAACAGAGGGTATCGGCCGTAGCCGGCATCAGGTGGCTCCAGCTGGAGGCCTCGCAAAGAGGTCTCCATCTGGAGATGGCGGATAAATCTGAGCTGCGAGAGTATAGGGACATGGTTAGCAGTGGTATGAGGCAGCTGAAGCCGGCTACGGGAAGCCGCAGGCATGCCGCGCCAGTGCCTGAGGTACTGCTCAGCCTCGACGAGGAGTACGGTGCGGTCCTCGCGCTGCTCGATCGCTCCGCGGCGATCGCGCGCATGGTCGTCGATGTCCCGCGATTAGCCGGTGTCGACGTGGCGTGGGTCGGTGAGCCGGACGGCGTCGACCAGATCGTGCTCGGTCGCGGCGTCAATGTGGCAACCGAAGCGCTGAACGGCATCGTCGTGCCGGTCGGGGCCGGGCTGGGCGGCAAGGTCCTGACCGCTCGCCGCCCGCTGTGGGTCAGCGACTACTGCGCCTCCTCCGAGATCACGCAGGACTTCGCACCACAGGCCGCGACCGAGGGCCTCAAGGCGATGATCGCGGTGCCGATCATGCACGATGGCCGGGTACTCGGTGTCCTCTACGGCGCCAACCGCACCTGGACACAGTTCGGTGACCGCACCGC
>NZ_CAKJTP010000096.1:0-2005 GCF_917627335.1 Protofrankia sp. CiT1
ATTTGTGCAGGTCACAGCGTTATCGATCTTTGCCAGAACCTCCCCGTTTTGTCGGCGTGTCAGAGGTTCTGGATGTCGATCACGATGCGGCCGCTTGACAGCCGCGCCCATCGGCACCTCGGAGCCTCGCCGGGCATGCATCGCCGTCACCTCGCCATCCTCCTCGCCCGCCGGATGCCGATAAGCGCAGGCACGGCCCCTGGGGTGACAGGCGATGACGCACCCACCACGACTCCGGATCGACGAGCATGGAGTCGCTGTCCCCGTCTGGCCTGCCGGGCCGACCTGAACGGGATCACACACCCCCGGTCCCGGCCAGCCATCGGGCTGCCCTTGACGCGATGAGCGTAGGGCACGGCGTCGCTGGGATAGCGTGTGCGCTGATCTCGAATGGGATGCGTGAATTGGATGCGTGAGGAGGCGGAGTGGCGACGGCGGTCAGTGCGCGGCTCACGCCCTTCCTGCACCGCGCGCGTATCCAGGGCTTCCGGTCGATCGTGGATACCGAGATCAGGTTCGGTCCGCTGACTGTGCTGCTGGGCCTGAACGGCGCAGGGAAGAGCAACGTGATCGATGCGTTGCGGTTCGTGCAGGACGTGGTGAGGACTTCGCCCGCGCAGGCAATAGAGGATCGGCAAGGCCTGTCCACGGTCCTGCACCGAGGCTCATGGCCGGCGGGCCGGGTGCGGATCGAGCTGGAGCTTGGCATCTCCCCGCGTCCCGGCCAGGCACGAGGTGACGCCCTGTCCCTACCGCTGGAACCCATGACAGCGATCTATGGATTCGAGCTCCGGCTCGATGAGGCCACCGACCTGGGGACGCACATCGAGCGCGAGTGGTGCCAGTTCACCGGCGCCGAGGCTGCGGGCGGCTTCGCTGCCGAGGAGGGCCGGGTCGTCACCGGTCCGGCGCAGCTGATGGGTCCGGTCGCGGACCCGACGACGCTGGTCCTGCCGACAGCCGCGCGCCTTCCGCCGCTCGCAATGGTCTACTCGGCGTTGCGGGGTATGGCGTTCCATGCGCTGAGCCCCTCGACAATGCGCCTCGTCGGGCAGCGGAGTAAGCGCTCTGTGCTTGGGCCGTCGGGCGAACAGCTCCCCCAAGTACTTGATGCGCTCGCGACCCAATTTCCTCATGCACGACGCAGGATCGACGACTACCTCGCGGCGATTCTGCCCGGCGCACTCGGCATCGAGACGTTCGCCCTCGACGAGTTCCACACCGTTCGGCTGCGGATGGCGGAGCCCTCGGCTGACGGCGGCGTCGAGGTGTTCCCCGCCCAGTCGATGTCCGACGGCACACTCGCGGCTACCGGCCTACTCGCCTCGCTGTTCCAGACCGGCACCTGGATGGGCACGATCCCCCTGGTCGTCGTGGAGGATCCGGAGCTCGGCCTTCATGCCGGTGCTGTCGGTGCGCTGTTCAGCGCATTGGCCGAGGCCTCCGAGCATGTCCAGGTCGTCGTCGCGACCCAGAGCGCCGACCTTCTCGACCAGAAGAACTTCCCCCTCGACGCAGCGCGGATCGTTGAGCTGCGAAACGGTACGACGGTTGTCACCGAGGTGGATGACCGCATCCGCGAGATCGTTCGACGTGACCTTGGGACACTCGGCGAACTCCAGCGGTCAAACCAGCTCACCCCTTGGCCCGAGCCGCCGGACACGGCGTGGTGAACCAAGCCGTGGAACCGGCTCCGATCATCGCGCTCGTCGTCGAAGGCACGGGTGAGATCAGCGCCGTGCCGCTGCTGCTTCGCCGACTCGCGCACGACATGTTCGGCTGTTGGTCAGCCCGCTTCCTCAGACCCAGCCGGTATGGCCGTGGTCAGCTGACCACCACCGGAGGAATCGAGAGGATCATCGAGCGGACCGTCGTGCTCAACCCCGATGCGACAGGCGTCCTGGTGATGCTGGACGCCGATGACGACTGCCCAGCGGCCTTGGCGCCTCGCCTCCTCGACCGCGCACGCCGGGCGCGTCCGGACCGGCGTCTCAGCGTCGTCCTG
>NZ_CAKJTP010000096.1:2420-11265 GCF_917627335.1 Protofrankia sp. CiT1
GGACGCCACGCGGGCCGCATCCGACGATCGGCCAGTGCCGGGCGAGGTTCCCGACGCAGGTCGACGATCACCTGGCTGCGGAGACAAGACCCGCCAGCGCGATCGTTTCATTACGCACAGGCTAAGAATATGCACCAGCAACGACCGACGCCCAATTTCGGCGGAGACCCTGCGCGGACGGCTGCGGGTCGGCGCGTATGGCCCGCAGTATGGTCAGCCATCTGCGCAGCGATACCACCCATCAGAGGTTGCGAAATCTCTGGGCGGTGCAGAGGGAGACTGGAGATGGGCGGGTTCACGGCACCGCAGCGCGAGCTGGCCGATTTCCTTCGCCTCGACGACGACCTCCTTGCGGTCGCGGCCAAGGCAAGCAGCCCACCGCTCGGCGAAGCCACAGACAGTCCCGCACGCTTGGCAGCCTGGATCGCAAAGCTGTCCACCGCGCGGAAGGACCGGCTGCTACAGCGTGTGGTCAACGACGACGCCGTCGCCGTGCGGATGGATGCGCCTCTGCTGGCGGGCTCCGCGTGTCGAGGCGTGACCGGTAAGCCGGACACGCCGGCGGCGTCAGCGTCCCATCGGATCGTCGAGGCGTTCCGCCAGCTGGCGGGTGTGCCGGGCGATGCGGTCGATCGAACGCGTTCGTACCTCCTCGGCCTCGGACGTACCGACCTCTGTGAGCGCGTCGGAGAACGCGTCCGGGAAGCGCCCAGCCATCTCCCTGGCGGTCTGGCGGTACTGCTCGGCAGGGATGCCGAGGACGGCCGCCGCGCGGTCCCAGTGCCTGCCGAGCACCTGTCCGAACTTCCGCCGGCCGCCGATCCCGACCGCGACCTCGCGCAGGCCCGGGTCGGCGTCGTAGGGGAGGCTGGTGGCGAGATCGTAGAGCGGGGCAACCTTGATCTCGTTGGGGAGCAGCAGGAGAGACACGTTTTTCGCGTGGCCATCGGGCGCGCCGGTGACGTAGTTGATGGCGGCGAAGTCGCCGAGCGCGGCCAAACCGGCGGCGGCGTGGCCGCGTGAGTTCTGCTCGACGATCCGGGCGAGGTCGGTGAGTCCGGGGCCGCCGTGCGCTTCGTACTTCTTCGACGGGAGCCGTCCGCTGGCGGAGCAGAAGTCCTCCTGATGGAGGCGCAGAACGGCACCGTCGTCGAGGATGACGCGGTCGTAGCGCTCGATGACGATCGCCGGCTCGCCGTCGCCGAAACGGGTGAACTCGGTGTGGGCGACGTCGAGCCCGAGCGCGCTGGCCGCGCGCATCGTGGCGTGCTCGACGAGGGACTGGTGGTGGAGGCGCCCGATACCGGGCTTGATGATGTGGGTTGTCGCCGCGGAGCCATGTGCCTCGTGCCAGCCAGTGGGCAGCTTCGCGAGCGCGAACTTCGACTGCTGGCCGGGCAGCGACCAGTGTTCGTGGGGCAGGCTCCAGGAGGCCGCGTCCCCGGTGCGCAGTGCACGGAGCCGCTGCGCTATGTCCTGGTCACTGACAGGCCGCGTTTCCTGGGCGCGGGAGAGCATCTCGTCGACCGCGTCGGGTTCGCAGAACTGCACCGCACCGGGGCAGTCCCAGCCCATCTGGGCGAGGATCGCCAGCGTGTCATCGGGCTCGACGCCCAGCGCAGCCCCCCAACGCTGCCGCGTCCGGGGGTCTTCAGGCAGCACGCCCTCAAGGTAGGCGCGGACGCTCCTACCTCGGTAGGTCGTTCCGCTCAGTGGCATCCGCACGCCCAGCGGAGTACTGGGCCTGGTCGCGAGGTAGGCCGGCTCGTAGGTGAACTCAGGCTCGGCGGTGGAGCTGCGCTGTGCGACCCGGCCAACCGCGACGCCGTAGAGGACCACCAGCAAGCTGCGTGCCGCCATCAGCGCCTCGCCCGTGTCGCGAGGGCGGCAAGGACCGCGGCCTCGGCCTCGGTGACCGTACGTTCGGCCAGGTCCAGGCTCAGGCCCAGGGCGCTGAGCACCCGGAAGAGGGGCTCGACGCTCGCTGTCGGATGGCCGGTCTCGAAGCGGGTCAGCCAGGCGCGGGAGACCCCTGCCTGGGCGGCAAGATCCTCCTGTGACAGGCCTCGCCTCTTGCGGGCCTCGCGTACCTCCGCGCCGAGCTGACGGGCGTTGGTGATGTTGGCCATGGCGGCATCCTGTCGACGCTCATAGGCGGTCCGATTTGCCTTCGTTCGTAGACAATACAGGTTGCCTTCGTTCGTAGGCAATTCACGATGTCCACGAACGTGGACGGGCAACGCTGACGGTCACTTGCGTCCCGCGTCGATGAGCAGGTGTCAACAACATCGGGAACGGTCTAGGCTGGGTGTAGAGCCAGGACCGGGACACGTCGGCGTGACGGGCGACGGCGTCGAAGGTCACCGGGGTGCCGGTGGCGCCGAGATGGCGCAGCGCGGTGAGGGCTTGTCAGCGGGTCCGTTCGGCGCGACGGCGGGCGGTGGCGAGGTGCCCTTGGCCCCCAGTGTTGTACCGTATTTGGTACAACACTGGCCTGGTGGTGGATCGGGAGACGGCATGGTAGCGGCGATCAGTGCCAGCGAGGCGCGTAAGACCCTGTTTCCGCTGATCGAGCAGGTCAATGCCGATCACACCCCCGTCGAGATCGTCTCGAAGCGTGGGAATGCTGTCCTCGTGAGCAAGGAGGACTGGGACTCGATCGTCGAGACCAACTACCTGTTGCGCACTCCTGTCAACGCCAGGCGGCTGATGGAGAGCGTAGAACAGTGGCACTCGGGTGAAGCTGTCGAGCGGCCGCTGAGTCCTGACGAGTGAAGCTGACCTGGACCGACCATGCCTGGGATGACTACCTTTACTGGCAGAACCAGGATCGCAAGACGCTCAAACGGATCAACGCGTTGATCGCAGACATCAAACGCGATCCCGAGGGGCCGGGGATCGGTAAGCCCGAGCTGTTGCGCAACAACCTGGCCGGGCTACGGTCGCGCCGGATCGACGACGAGCATCGACTGGTCTACGCAATTGAGCTCAGCCAGATCACCATCATCTCCTGTCGCTACCACTACCAGTAGCCGTCGTGGCCGCGGAGCTGAATGGCAGGCCTCGTGAGACCTTGGGCTGGCGCAAGCCGGTAGAAGTGTTCAACGATCTACTGGAAAGGCATGTGTCGCCTTGACCGCTTGATTCCGCCCGGCTGTGGGTCCGGGGATCGCATGTTCGTGACCATGGCGGGTGATCCGAACCAGCGGGTGAGCGCGTCGTCCAGCCCAAGACTGGTGCCATCGCCTACCCAGGCGGCGTGGCCGTCGGGGCGGATCAGCACCGCGCTGGGTGCGGTGACCGTTCCGAGCACGGGAAGCTCCCACGCACCGTCGTAGGTTGCGTCGGTGAGCCGCACTCGATCGGCCCACGGTGTGATGTCGATGCTGCCGCGGTCGCCGAAGTTGATCAATGTCGGCCTGCCGGCATGGAGCAGCGCGTAGGTCCGCAGCGGCCCGGTCGCGGTGATGAGGTCGAAGTCGGGCATGCGGCGTCCGAGCAGCGGGTGGTCATCGCCGAGGTCGTATCGCACGTCGAGGCCGTGGATGAGCGCGGCGACGCGTACGCGCGCAGCATTGATGGTGAGCAGGTCAGCGGTGATGTCGCGCAGCGCGCATACCCGTTCGTCCTGCCGCTGTGTGGCACTCTGCGCCATCGTGTGCCGCAGCGCGCAGGCGTCTGCGGGGTGCCGCTCGGTGTGGTACGTGTCGAGCAGCGAGTCGGGTGACACGCCTTTGACCACCTGAGCGAGCTTCCATCCGAGGTTCACCGCGTCCTGGACTCCGAGGCCGATGCCCTGCCCCCCGGCGGGCGAGTGGATATGCGCGGCGTCGCCCGCGAGCAGCACACGCCGGTCGCGGTACGCCGCGGCTTGCCGGGTCGCGTCGGTGAAGCGCGAGAGCCAGGTCGGGTTGTGGACGCCGAAATCGGTGTGGTAGACGTGGGTGAGCGCCGCGCGGAGGTCGTCGAGCGTGGGTTTGGTGGCGGGGCCGACGCGCTCCTCGGTCACCATGACCCGTACCGGCCCTTCGTCGGCGTAGACCACCTCGCCGTCGCGGATCTCGTAGTCCACCCTGCCCAGGCCATGGACGCCGACAGCATCGAGACGAGTGCCCCATTCCGGTTCCTCGCTCAGCCGCACCTCGGCGATCAGGTGGCTGCGCGTCGCGTCCCAGCCCTCGAACGCGATGCCGGCCGCCCGGCGGATCACACTGCGTCCCCCGTCCGCGCCGACGAGGTAGGCGGCGCGGATCGTCTCGCCGGAGGCGAGGCGGACCTCGACGCAGCCCTCGTCCTGCACGAACCCGATGACCTCACGACCGCGATGGATGAGCACGCCGAGTTCGTCCAGCCAGCCGGCCATGATCCGCTCAATGTGGTTCTGCCACAGCCCCAGTCCGTACGGATGCCGGGTGGGGAAATCGCTGATGTCCAGCACCATGGCGCCGAACCGCGCTGTCTGCGCGACCTGTCCCTCGTCCAGAAAGCGGCCGGCGATGCCACGCTGGTCGAGGATCTCGATCGTGCGGGAGTGGAACCCGCCCGCACGCGAGCCGGCGAGCTCTGGCGTCGGGCGCCGCTCGACAATCGCAACGTCTACACCCGCCAGCGCCAGTTCCCCGGCCAGCATCATCCCCGTCGGCCCACCGCCGACGATTACCACCGCGTACTCCCGCACGTCGCTACCCCTCGCCTGTCGTTCTGACAATGGGGAGCGATTCTGCGGCACCACCGGGGCCTTGCCGCAAGACCCCCGATGCGCTATAGCTTGAAAGTGGCGGGGGAGCCTGACCTGCCTACCTTGAAGGCCGCCTCGCCGACAGCTCGTGGCTGGAGCCGTATGGCCCGCCTGATACCAACATCGACGGCCGCAGCGTCCCGCCGGCCACTGAGCCCGTCAAACCGGCCCCACGGGCAGCCGACAGGCCCTCCCTGGCAACCCGAACCTGGTGAGCCAGTTCTGCTCGACGTCGCCGGACCAGATTTTACCCAAAGTAGTCAAATTAGGGTCGCCGGGTGAGAACCATCTTTCCGTACGAACCAGGAGACAAGCCCGCCTATCTGATCGTTTAGGTGGCCCCCGAGTGTTCCGACCGATCAGTCAATCTATTTGACCAGACTAGAGGTCAACTACGTAGCGTGGCGGGCCGCCAGGGGCCCGAAGCCTGAACCCAGAGATTAAAAAGAACCTTGGCATACCTGCCAGAACATGCCGGCCCGTACCAGGGAATGTCCAAACATGCAGGCCATGGCGATGTCAGATGCCTGCGGGACCGGGCACTGCCGGTCGGGTTCACAACGCCCGCACCCGCACCGAGCCCGCGGCACCCATTGCTTTTTGGATCACATATGTCACCCACAGTATTCGACAACTTGCTTGGATTCAGATGGTACATGTTTGGTACGGTTGCGTCAGAGTAGCACCGGCCAGACCTTTCACATGCAGATCATCGTCGGCCGGGTGAACTCTCGGCGGACAGCCGCATCCTGTGTCGATCGTGCATGGACGGCGTAAAGCGCTGCGCGAAGGAGGACGGGGGTCTGGGTGAAGATTCCGCTAACCGGCGGCGCTGGGTTCATCGGCGGACATGTAGTAAGAGCGACCGGCAATAGGGGCGCGGCGTCGCGGGGCTGGGGCACGCACCTCGCCGCGTTGTCGTCGGTCGACACCCAACGCCAGGGTGGCTCCCTCCGCCGCCTCGCGATGCACGCACCCCAGCCCCGCTCCTTGATCCACACCCCTATTGCCGGGCGCTCTAAGCCACTTAGCGGCCGCGGGGGCGGTCACCGCGGCCATCGACGATCTATCCACCGGTACCGAACCGAATCCGCGCAACACCATCGACCGAGCATCGAACGTCCAAGAGCTCTTCGTCCCGGACGTGACCGAACGGAATCCAGGACATCGTCGAGCGAACGCACCCGAGCAGCGGCCTTACCCCCTCCTCTGTCGTCACACCAGAGGGCTGTTGACCGCGGATGATCCACCGGCTTCCGAAAAGGAGACACGCCTCGATGACACGATCCGCTCGGGAGATGGACAACGGCAGGGCCTGGGTTACCATGGTGACCAATGACGGATACGTCGACGGTGTCGTCGTACTCGCGTACTCCCTTCTCACAGTCAACTCACGGCATCGCCTTCTCGTCATGCTGACGCCAACCGTCAGCGTCGAGGCCAGACGCCGGATAGCCGCACTCGACAACTGCCACACCGCCGAGATCGAACCCATCCTTCCCGCGCCCGTCAAGCTCATCGACTACGCGTTCCCGTACCTCGTCGATTCGTGGACCAAGCTGGCCATGTGGAACTTCGAGGAGTACGACCGGCTGGTCTGGCTGGATGCCGACATGCTGGTGCTGCGCAACATGGACGAGCTCTTCGACGTCCCGATAGACACGGGGACCATCGCCGCGGCCCCCCAGTGCCTGTGCAACGCTCTGCACTTCGACAACTTCCCGGCCTACTTCCGAGTCGAGCACTGTCCGTATCACGGCGGGTCCCAGCAGCTGCGGCGGTTTAACGCCGGACTGCTCGTCGCCGCGCCATCCACGGCCATGTACAAGGAGCTGACGGGGGCGATCCACAAACGTGAGATCAACCAGATGCACTTTGCCGAGCAGGACCTGCTGAACGAGTACTTCGCCGACAGCTGGCACGCTCTGGACTACGTGTACAACGCGACGAAGGGAATCAGCAGGGCGCACCCCGAGCTCTGGAACCTGGACGCCATCAAGAACCTCCACTACGTGGGGCAGAAGCCATGGAACTGCGACATGGCGAAGGCGCGCGCGAACGACGACCCGATGTACCGGATCAACAAGGTCTGGTGGGATGTGCGCGAGGAGGCGTTCACTCGCCTCTCCGGAGGCTCCGCAGCCAAGGTCGACGATACGACTCGGCGGGCGATGGAGAAATACGCGCGGCAGCCCCCGCCACCGCCGCTGTATCTGGAGGAGGCCTTGGATGTCCCGCTGCGCCAGGTCCTGCCGAGGCTGCAGCAGCGCTTCCTCACGCAAACCAGCTACTTCGGCGTTCCGGCCTGGAAGAACCCCCTCGACCTGTGGGTCTACCAGGAGCTGTTGTACGAGCAGGCTCCCGACGTCATCATCGAGATCGGCAACCGGTTCGGCGGCAGCACGCTGGCCTTGGCCCATCTGTGTGACCTGATGGACAACGGGCGCGTCATCGCCGTCGACCTCTCCCACGAGTCGGTGCCGCGGCGGGTACGCGAGCATCCGCGCATCACCTGGGTCGAAGGCGACGCATGTGAGTTGTTCGACCAGGTCGAGAGTCTGCTTGACCCACAGGCCCGGGTTGTCGTCATCGAGGACAGCGCGCACACCTACGACAACACCCTCACCGTGCTGCGGCTGTACGGCCAACTGGTCAAGCCGGGAGGCTCCTTCGTCGTGGAGGACGGAATCCTCGGACACGGCCTGGACATGGGGCCCCGGCCGGGGCCGTACGAGGCAGTCGAGACGTTCGTGGCCGAACACCCCGATTTCGTGATCGAGCGTGAGCGGGAGAGTCTGTTGCTCACCTGGTGCCCAAAAGGTTTCCTTCGTCGCATCCGGTAGGAGTCATGGCAGAGCAGCCCCAGACAACCCAACTGGTTCGCCAGCCGCCCGACGCCGACCGCCAATGGTGTCGCATCGTCATGAACCAGACAACGCGCCAGTGGATCGGTGCGCTCGACACCGGCCGGCTGTCGGTCCTGGAGATCGCCGGCACGATCTGGGAAGACGCGTTTGCGTTCCGCTCCTATCGAGCGGTCTTCTACAGCGACTACGACGTCTGTGCGGGGACCCTCGACGAGACGTTCGATCTGGTGATCGCGGAACAGGTCTTCGAACACGTGCTGTGGCCCTACCGCGCCGGACGCAACATCCATCAGATGGTGAACCCCGGCGGATACGTCCTGATCACCACGCCCTTCCTGATCCGTATCCATGACCAGCCGGTGGACTGCTCGCGCTGGACCGAACTCGGACTTAAACATCTGCTCGCGGAATGCGGGTTCCCCTTGGACACCATCCGCACCGGATCGTGGGGCAACCGGGCCTGTGTCATCGCGAACTTCACCGAGTGGGCACAATACGCGCCCGAGCAGCACTCACTCGACAACGAGCCGGACTTCCCATTGGTGGTATGGGCCCTAGCGCAGAAGGAAGCGACATGAACGTCGAGTTCAGTGTCATCGACCGCCTGGACCACCACTCTGCCTCGGCACGGTCATCGTCGGTCGTGTCCGGCGAGAACAGGCGGTTGCTCTTGATGGCGTGGCCGAGCGGCGGTCTCCAGCGGGGTGGTCTCAACCGGTCAGGGCATCATCCTGGCGTCCGTATCGTGCCGGAACCCCGTGGATCCCGGCACGATACGGACGGTGCGCTGACTCTCTGGGATCAGGATCGATGTCGTCGCCGCAACGACGCGACCTTCGCGGGAATGAGAATGGAGGACGCGACCGCCACGGTGGGTCCGTACAAGTTCCCGCCGATCGACGAGTCGGGACGTGCCGATGACACGAGGTTGCAACCCGAGTGGTACGGCTTGGGTATGCATTAAGAGCGCGTTTGAGATCGTCATTCCGGCTCGCCGTGCCCAGGCGCCCCCTGGCTGCGTTGTCAGCCAAACCGATACAACTCATCCGGTATCGCTTCGGCCTCCCGCCTTGCCAGGGGGCGCCTGGACGCGGCTCACTGATCGAAAGCCCGATCTCAAACACGCTCTAAGAGCCGTACCGGCCATATCGCCTTCATCGGCTTCGTGAACGGCGGGTTCATCGTCAACCCGTCACACCGCCCGGCCGGAGCCCTGGAGCACACACGGACCACAGACACA
>NZ_CAKJTP010000096.1:11374-11922 GCF_917627335.1 Protofrankia sp. CiT1
TGCCTCGTCGGGCTGGAGCGAAGCCCCGTTAGCAATAGCAGTGTAGGTACCGTGTCACGAGCCTGAAGTGAAATGTCACCGCCCGGTCTCCAACCCTACATCGCATAGCGGTTATGCGTTGATGGCTTGATTTCGCCGGTGCCTTGCGACCTCGCCGGACATGGGTAGATATTCCTTTGCCACGGGTGGCAGATCGCACGTTTCGGCCGGCCCGCGCTGATGTGGGACCAGTCCCTCGCTGCCAATGATCAATCGTGTGGTGGGCGCGTCGAACGGGGTTTCCGCGGGCAGGCAGATAGCTTTGGCTGGCGTCGGTGCTCATCCGAAGTTCCCCGGACCTCCGAAGGGAAATGTAGTGTCGAATTCGCAAGGTCTCGTGTTCGCGTCGGCGGAATGGGTTCCGGGCGGAGGTGAGTGGTGGGCCAACTTCACGGTCGTCGTGTCCAACTACTCCACCGAGGACTTGGTAGACCCGGAGATTTCCTTTACGTTCGCCGAGGGCCGGATCATCCGCAACAACTATGGTCTCGTGTTCGAGGAAAGCGACC
>NZ_CAKJTP010000096.1:12688-17272 GCF_917627335.1 Protofrankia sp. CiT1
GCCCGGTCGAGGCTGTCACGGGCCGGTTCGTCGCCGAACGGAAGATCATTCTGGCCCAGAGTTCCCAGGAGTTCACCGTTGCGATGCAGAACGGCGGGCCCGGCGCGGGCACGGACCCCGGGCTGCTGCCGAACGGCTTCACGGTCAACGGTCAGGACGCGAACCCGCCGGTCGACAACGACCCGCCCACCGTGCCGGAGAAACTGCGTGCCACCGGCTGGGCCCCGCACAGCCTGCAGCTGACCTGGGACCCGTCCACCGACAACGTCGCGGTCGCCTCCTACGTGATCGAATACGGCACGCCCGGCGGGGAGACCCACACGTGGCCGACCAGAACCCCCGGCGCCACGGTCTCCCGGCTGAACTCGCTGACCGAGTACCGCCTGCGGGTCCGCGCGATCGATGTGTCGGGCAACCGCTCGGACCTGTCCGAGGAGATCTCCGCGACGACGACCGCGCCGCTACCTGACCCGGGCGACTGGGACGCACGACGCGCACCCTTCGTCGACTACACCGCCTGGCCGAACCCGAAAATCGCCGAATACGGCTCCCTGTCCGGCGTTGACGCGTTTTTCACCGGCTTCTTGGTAGCCCAGCCAAGCGGCGACAAGAAAGTCTACTGGGGTGGATACCCGAGCCTCGGTGAGGCCACCACCAGTGATTTCGGCAAGGAGGACATGAACGCCTTCGCCGCCCACGGCGGAAAGGTCATCCTCTCGTTCGGTGGCGCGTCGAACGTTCCCCTCGAGGACGTGGAGACCGATGTCTCCCGCATTGCGGCGACCTACCGGGCGATCCTCGCCAACTACGGCGCCACCTACCTCGACTTCGACTTCGAAGGCGGATTCATCCACAACCAGCCGGGCCTGGAGCGGCATGTCGCAGCCATCTCCCAGGTGCTCGCCGCCCAGCCTGGCCTGAAGATCTCCTATACCCTGCCGGTCGACGGCGCCCCGGGCAGCCTGGTCGGCTTCAACGACGGCGGGGTCCGGCTGCTGCAGCTACTCGCGGACGCCGGCATCCAACCATCCCTGATCAACGGCATGCTGATGGAGTTCGGCCAGACCTCCCCGCCAGACGCCTACGAATGCTGCGTGATCGCGCTCAACGGGATGTTCACGCAGATCGCCGCGGCCTGGCCGGGTTGGGACGAGCAGAAGGTCTGGCGTCGCATCGGCGCCTGCCCCATGTTCGGCCGGCACATCAACGGCAAGATCTTCACATTGGACCACATGCGTCGTCTCGTCGACTTCGCCCGGACGAACAATCTCGGCTGTCTCTCCGGCTGGGACGCCAGCCGCGACTACAACCAGGGCCGCCTGCCCGAGTGCGCCGATTTCAGCGGCTCGGACCTGGCTAAATGCACCTACGTCGAGCAGAACTCGTTCGACTTCAGTAAGATTATCGCCACCTACCAGCCGGAGCACATCCCGGCAGTTTCGCAACGACGGTAGGCCCGGCCTCCGGAACCGACGGGTGGCCTTGCCGCAGCCGGCCGTCGGTTCCGGCAGCACGACCGCCGCTCCCCGTTCCATCGGCCCAAGATCCTGTCGCTTCTCCAAGCCCTGAGCTTGACGGTGTGCCGGCTGCGCCGCAATGCCACCTACCAGGACCTTCACGGAGATTTCGAGATCGGCAGGACTACAGCCTGGGACTATGACCAGCCCATGGTCAAATTCCTCGCCCACGCGTTCGGCTACCCTGACGAGGGCGATCAAGAAGAGTTCCTGGCGATGCTCCTGGAAGGCACGGTTTGCTTGATCGACGGAACGCTGGTACCGACGTTGAGCTGGAGGCACCGCAGGGATTTGCTGCCCGGCAAGCACCGTCGCCACGGCGTTGACATCCGACTCTTCGTCGATCTGCCCGGCCGGTTGATCTGTGCTAGCCTCGCGTTCCCGGGCAGCTGGCACGACATGCATTGTTTTCGCGAGGCTGGCTGGGTCGACATGATTGCCCATGCCGGCGGGGGCCGGGGAATAGGAAACCTGGACGGCCGGCGAGCCGAATCAGTGAGCCACCGCGGATCCGGGTCAGCCGGTGAAGGGGTTAAAAACCCGGACATCAGTATACTCGAAATCCTTGGTGTTACGGGTGACCACTGTCCAGCCGTGGACCCCCGCCGTAGCCGCGATCAGTGCGTCGATCGTGGGGACCGGGTGGATTCTACGCTGCCTTCCCCACTGCCGGGTGATCGGGGTGGTAACCGGGACGATCCGCTCGCCGAATTCCTGGATGACATCGCTCAGCCAGTCCTCGACGATGGCCGCCTGCCGATGGTCACCTCGTTGGGACAGTTGCGTGATTCCCTGCTCGATTTCTCCTATGGTCAGCGTGGACAGGTACATGTGGCCCGACGGGGTCAGGGAGATCCATTCTGTGACGCCGGGGTCGCGCCTGCGTTTCCTGGTCTCGGACAGGACATTGGTGTCCAGTAGGTAGCTCATATATCATCACCGAGGTCGACTTCTCCCGGAAAGTCATTTTTCCGCTCAGCTTCGACCCCTTCCAGGACGGCGATGACGTCGTCGTCGAAATACGGGGGGCCGATGAGGAGCTCGGTGAGATTTTTCGCCGGCCTCGTCAACCTTCGGTACTCATCGACGTCGATGATGACGGCGATCTCTTCGCCATGCCGTGTGATTGTCTGTGGTCCGTCGACCTGCACGGCACGGAGTACCTCGCTCAGGCGTTGCTTTGCTTCCTGAACCTGCCAGTTCATGGCGGCCTCCAGCTCCACACGACAGATAGTCTGTCTAGACAGCACCGAGTCTATCCCCGTTGTGAGCGGGGATACGACGCTCGTGCTCACCAGCCCGTCCAGCCCTGGTCACCGTCCAGCGCGCCCGACCCACGTGGGTTGCGGTTGCCGTTGCTGGGGGCGGTGCCGGTGCCGGATGCGACGAGGTGCCTCCCTGCCCGGCGTTCGCGGCGACAATCGCCTGCTGGATGCCGGCGCCTGTCACAGACGTTTCCGCCACCGTGGTCGACCGAGGCTGGGCACGCTCCGGTTCTCGGTCAGTCACCCTGACCCGCGGGGGTGCCACGGCATACGTATTCGGAAGTCGCGTGTCAATGGCCATTTCGTTCTCCCCGTAGGCGGCCTGCGGTTCTCCCCACTGGCGGCCAGGGAAATCTCCCCAACGGCGGCCAGATAGCTCCCCGCCGTGGGTGAGGTGTCGATCAGATCAACGCCTTCACCCCCTTCCCGGAGGTGGCCTGGGCGAGCCAGAAGCTGTCACCCTAGGTCACGACGATGTGGGCGTGGTGCAGCAGCCGGTTGACGGTGGCGGTAGCCAGGGTCTTGGGCATCATCTCGTCGGACCCGGACGGATGCAGGTTGCCGCTGACCGCCAGTGCCCGGCGCTCGTAGGCGGCATCGACGAGCCGGTAGAAGCCCTTGGCAGCGTCCGGTGAGACCGGCAGCAGATCGATGTCATCCACGATGATCAGATCGGTGCGTAGTAGCCGGGTCATCACCCGGGTGATCGAGTCGTCGACCCGGTGGCGGCGGACCAGCACTCCGAGGTCTTCGATGGTGAACCAGGCCACCGTCATCCCGGCCTCGACGGCGGCCTGCCCGAGCGCTTCACAGAAGTGGCTCTTGCCGGTCCCCGACGGGCCGCAGATGCAGAGATTTTCCTTGCGCGCCAGCCACTCCAGCGTTTTCAGTGCGTCCTGGGTGGGGTGGGGTGTGGGATGGAAGAGGCGGTCTCGTCCCAGTCACCGAAGGTCTTCCCGGCGGGGAACGCGGCGCGTTTGCGGCGGGTCCGCAGGTTGACCGCGTCCCGGCCGGCGGCCTCTTCCGCGAGCAGGACACGCACGACCTCGGCCGGGTCCCAGCGCTGGGCCTTGGCGGTGGGGACCAGGTCGGTCAGGGCGCGCCGCAGGTGCGGTAGCTTGAGCCGGCGGGTCAGCTCGATCGCCTCGGCCAGCGGGTCGCCGGCCGAGCCCGAGACGGTGCGCAGCCCGGTGGCCATCACGCCTCATCCGCTTCGATGTCGCTGGCGCGGTCGGTGTCGGCGCCCGGCTGGGGTAGGCCGACGTTCGACCAGGCCGACGTTCCCGGTTGGAGGCTGTGACCCTCGCCGGCGCGGGTGGGTTCGCCGTGGTCGCGGCCGGCCTGGTAGGCCAGGATCCGGATCAGGTCGTTCTCGGCGAACCGGCCCACGATCGCCGCGGTCCCCAGCGCCTTGTCGACCTCGGCCTGGCCGTGCAACTTGGCCAGCGCGACGGCCTCGGCTATCTTCGCCCGGACGCGGCGGGCACCGATCGCGGCGGCCTCGGTCAGCCAACTCGCCGCACCCGGCCCGAGAGCCACCGAACGCGGCCTCGGCCGCGGAGGTGGCCTTCGCCGGTCCGCTCGGCCTCCTTGTCGCGCCGGGGCGGGTAGTGCTCGTCCTGAATAGAGGGTGTTCCCGGTGTCGACCGGGGGTGGTGGGCGACCTCGGCCGGCCCGGTCTCGCCCACCGCGGTCACGATCAGCTCATCGCCGGGGAAACGAGCCCAGACCCGAGTGTCGACCAGGCCGTGCGGCACCGAGTAGCGCACACCCTCCTACGCCGGCGACATCGACCTGGCTGG
>NZ_CAKJTP010000097.1:0-15879 GCF_917627335.1 Protofrankia sp. CiT1
ACGCACGGCCACGGCCACGGCGGGCACACACACGAGAACGGGCACGACCATCACACGAGAGGATGCTGGGCGCGGTTTCGCCACGAACTCTCAAAGCCGATCGGGGGGCACAGCCACGACAGCGCCGACCAGATCGATGACGCCTTGGAAGCCGACACCGCCGGGCGCCGCGCCCTGCTGATCAGCCTGGCCGGTCTCGGCCTGACCGCGACCCTGCAAGCCGTCGTCGTCGTGCTGTCCGGGTCGGTGGCGCTGCTCGGGGACACCCTGCACAACATCGCCGACGCCCTCACCGCCCTCCCGCTGCTCCTCGCCTTCACTCTCGCCCGCCGCCCGCCCACCGCCCGGTTCACCTACGGATACGGCCGTGCCGAGGACCTCGCTGGTCTCGCCGTCCTCGCGATGATCAGTCTGTCGAGTGTGCTCGCAGCCTGGGCCGCGATCGACCGCCTGCTGCACCCCCAGCACATCCACCACCTCGCCGTAGTCGCCGCCGCAGGGCTTGCCGGCTTCGTCGGCAACGAAATCGTTGCCCGCTACCGCATCCGCGTCGGCCACCGGATCGGCTCCGCCGCTCTCATCGCCGACGGCCTGCATGCCCGCGCCGACGGCTTCACCAGCCTCGCGGTCCTCCTCGGCGCTGTCGGCGTCGCCCTCGGCCGGCATTGGGCCGACCCCGTCATCGGCCTGGCCATCACCGTCGCGATCCTCGGCGTCCTACGCTCCGCAGCCCGCGTCGTCGGCGCCCGGCTCATGGACGCCGTCGACCCCGACACGGTCGCCGAAGCCACCACCACCCTCCTGCACACCGACGGCATCGAAACCGTCCGCGAACTGCGCCTGCGCTGGATCGGCCACACCCTGCGCGCCGAAGCCGACGTCACCGTCGATCCGGACCTATCGCTGACCGCCGCCCACGACGTCGCCCACGCCGCCGAAGCCCACCTGCTGCGCCACATCCGCCGCCTGTCCGCCGCGACCATCCACACCAGCCCCGCCCATCACCACGCCGGGACTGCGTCGCCAACGGTATTGCCGGCGGGTTTGATTAGTTAGTGGGACTCGGCGGACGGCCAGCGGTCACGGAAGATGATCATAAAGTGTCGATCGCGGGCTTCCCGTAGATCATCCACATCTGCCGTCCCTGCTTCTTTCCCGTGGGCACCGTGGGCACCGTGGGCAGCAGCCGCTCGGCCTTGCGCCGCTCCCTCGCCCCGACCAGCTCCTTCGACGGCGGCGTCGAGGAGTTCGTGCTGTCCATCAACATCCGTCGCCGCAGCCCGGCGACCTCCAGCTCAAGCTCCGCGAGCCGGTTCCGTGCCTGGTCCCGCTCGGTCACGCCCAACCACGCCGATCAAGCAACCAGCACGACATGTTCCCTCAACACAAACCCCAAGGTCAGCGGCCTACAGCTGCCCACCCCTGAATGGACGCCCCGAGTAGGCGTCGTCCAACAGGTCAGCGCAGAAGTCGACCGCGCTCGACAACGAGCGCCCAGATCGGCTGATCGGGCTGGTCGTCACGGTCACGGCGGCGAAGTCCACCGTTGTGCCCGCAATGTCACGGAGGCAGAGAGCGATCCTCCCGGCGAGGACGGTCGCCTTGGGCAACTCGTCGCTGAGCGCCAATGCCCGTGCCAGCGTGGCCAGCGGAGGCTGGACGTCGACCACCGGGTTGGCCGTGTCGCCCGCTCATCCGCGAGAGCCAAAAATTTTCTGGACGGTGATGTCGAGAAACCATGACTGGCTCCGTCCCCGCGGTGAATGTAGCCACGATGGGTCGCACCAGCACCGAGGAGGAACATGATGGCCAAGTACCTGCTGCTCAAGCACTACCGCGGCGCTCCGGCTCCGGTCAACGACGTGCCCATGGACCAGTGGACGCCGCAGGAGATCTCGGCACACATGCAGTACATGCGCGACTTCGCGGCCCGGCTCGAGGGGACCGGCGAGTTCGTCGACGGTCAGGCGCTCGCCCCCACGGGGACGTTCGTCCGGTACGACGGCGAGGGGCGCCCACCGGTCACCGACGGCCCGTTCGCCGAGACCAAGGACCTCATCGCCGGTTGGATGGTGATCGACGTCGACAGCTACGAGCGTGCCGTCGAGCTGGCCGGCGAGCTGTCGGCCGCCCCCGGTGCGGGCGGAAAGCCGATCCACGAGTGGCTCGAGCTCCGCCCGTTCCTGACCGCGCCGCCCACCATCACGCAGTGACCGCGCAGATGGACGAGGCTCTGCTCCGGGGCCTCACGCCGAGTGTGCTCGGGATCCTCGTCCGTCGCGGAGCTGATTTCGCGGCGGCCGAGGACGCCGTGCAGGACGCGCTGGTCGAGACGATCCGCGTCTGGCCGGCTGACCAGCCGCGGGACCTGAAGGGCTGGCTGGTCACCGTGGCCTGGCGCAAGTTCCTCGACGCGACCCGGGCGGATGCCGCCCGGCGTCGGCGCGAAGACGTTGTCGACCAGTGGCCGGCGCCCGGGTCCACGCCCGCGGTGGACGACACGCTCCTGCTGTACTTCCTGTGTGCCCACCCGTCGCTGACGCCGTCGTCCGCGGTCGCGCTCACCCTGCGCGCTGTCGGCGGGCTGACCACCCGCCAGATCGCCCATGCCTACCTGGTGCCCGAGACGACCATGGCGCAACGCATCAGCCGGGCCAAACGCACCGTCTCCGGCGTGCGGCTGGACCAGCCGGGCGACGTCGCCACCGTGCTGCGCGTCCTCTACCTGGTCTTCAACGAGGGCTACTCCGGCGATGTCGACCTCGCCGCCGAGGCCATCCGGCTCACCCGGCAGCTCGCGGCAGCGATCGACCACCCCGAGGTGGCGGGACTGCTCGCCCTCATGCTGCTCCACCACGCCCGGCGCGACACCCGGACCGCGCCCGACGGCAGCCTGGTGCCACTCGCTGAGCAGGACCGCAGCCGATGGGACACCACGTCGATCGCCGAGGGCGTCATGATCCTGCAGGCGGCCCTCGCCCGCGACCGGCTGGGCGAGTTCCAGGCCCAGGCTGCCATCGCGGCGCTCCACGCGGACGCGCCCACCGCCGAGGACACCGACTGGACACAGATCCTCGAATGGTATGACGAACTTACACGCCTGACCGACAGCCCGGTCTCGTTCGGCTCAACCGGGCGGTGGCCGTCGGCGAGGTCGACGGACCACGCGCCGGGCTGAGAGCACTCGCGGCGCTGGACGACTCCTTGCCTCGCTACGCCGCCGCCGCCGCGTACCTGCATGAACGCGACGGCGACCTGGCTGCCGCGGCACGGCTGTACGCCGAGGCTGCCCACAAGGCCCCCAACCTCGCCGAGCGCGACCACCTGACCCGCCAAGCCGCCCGGCTCAACGCGGGAGTGTCCCGGTTGTCCTTACAGACCGTCCAGCGATGAAGTCCTGGCCGATCGGCTAGAACGACACTCGTCACAGGAGCTGGCCGGTCACAAGCGCGTGGGTCTCGGCCCGGTCCCGCTCGTCGCGCGTGCGGGGCCCAGGCTCCTCCCAGATCGTGTTGCAAACCGCGACATGCCCCAGGTCATGGGCCGCGTGGGCGTGCTCGAACGGCCGGTCGAGGGCAGAAGAGCTACAGCAGGCCCTGACGCAGCGCGTAGGCGACGGCGTGGGAACGGTTACGCAGGCCGTACCGGCGGGTGACGTCCTGAAGAACGTTCTTGACGGTGCGTTCCGAATAGGAGAGCTGACGGCCGATCTCCCGGGTGTCACACCCCTCACTGACCAGCCGGAGCACGTCCCGCTCCCGTTCGGAGATACCCGACAGGGTGAGACCGCGTGACGCGAGCACCTGAGTCTGGACCTGGCGCACCTGGTTGAGCAACCCGCCGAGCAAGTCGGGCGGCAGGAAGCCCTCACCGTTCACCGCTCCACAAATTGCGGACAGCAGCTGGCCCGGAGTGGCGGAAGCTCGCCGGATCAGCCCCGTCGCGCCCGCCTCCACCGCTGCCGTGACATCCGAGGAACCCAGATCGGTCACGATGAGCACCACCGGCCGTCCCGCCCAGTGCAGGCCGCGGATCAGATCGATAGTCTGTTTGTCCACAGCCGGCCCCCCGCCCGCTGCGCCGCGCCGCGCCGCCGCGACCCTTCGCCGCACCTGTGAAGGCCTGCTCGCCGGCAACGGATGACAAACGGACCGGCCCGCGAGCAGGCCACACCCGCACCTACCACGCCTATCGGGACAGAGCTCGCGGACCCTGGCGACGCCCACACACCCGGCCAACCGTGGACTTCACCGTACTGACCGGGCGGCGCGCTCCGCTGTGCCATGCTGGATACCGCTCGAATCTCGTCGAGCGGTATATACCAGCTATATAGGCTGGAACATACCAGCCGGATCAATATAAAATCATTTCATGCGGTGAACAGCTGGCCAGGACGGTGCGGACACGCCCGCGCTGGGTTGCGACGCACGGTCGAAAGGGGAACGGCGTGTCGACGCCGCTGAAAATCGTCAGCAGCACCGGGGAAGTGATCATAACAGGCGACCGGCCTTTTGTGGTGGGCCGGGGAAAGGGCTCCGACCTGGTGTTGATAGATCGCCAGGTCTCGCGCCGGCACGTGGTGATCACACGCACCGATACCGAGTGGACCGCACAGGACGTCAGCTCCTACGGGACCTGGGTGGATGGACAACGGGTCAAGCAGGTTGCCGTGCAGGGAGAGATACGGCTCCGGCTCGGCGCGCCCGACGGCCCCGAGCTCGCGGTTCTGCCCGTCCTGCCGGACATACCACTCCCACCGGACATACCGAGCATCACGGAACCACCGAAGTTCGATCCGCGCTCGGAGATGTCGACAGTCTGGCGCAGCAGCCCCGAGTACGAACGCGACCGGCAGACGACCGCCACGGGACCCGACGGCGCGGCGCGGCTGGAACGCGAACACGGCCGGCGGAACACCTATCCGCTGCGCCGGGGGACGATGTCGATAGGACGGTCCAACGACAACGACATCGTCGTGGCGGACCTGCTGGCCTCCCGGCGCCACGCCGAGATTTTCGTCGGCCAGAGCGGGGTACATGTCGTCGATCTCGACTCCGCGAACGGAACGTTCCTCAACGGACGGAAGATCAGCCGCGAGGCGGTCGCCCAGCGTGACATCATCGCCGTCGGGCATCATCTTTTCCAGCTCGAAGGCGAGACCCTGGTCGAATACCTCGACTCCGGGGACGTCACCTTCGAGGCCGACGGCCTCAATGTCTTCGTCAAGGACATGCAGATCATGCATGACGTGAGCTTCCGGCTGCCCGGCCGGGCGCTGCTGGCCGTCATCGGCCCCAGTGGCTCGGGCAAGTCCACCCTGCTGAACGCGCTGACCGGTTTCCGGCCGGCCGACAAAGGCGCCGTCCGCTATGCCGGCCGGGACATGTACGCTGAATACGGCGAACTGCGCCGACGAATCGGGCATGTGCCGCAGGACGATCTTCTCCACACCACGCTGACGGTCCGCAAGGCGCTGGAATACGGCGCGCGGCTGCGCTTCCCCCCGGACACCACAAAGGAGGAGCGCCGGGAACGGGTCGACGAGGTTCTCCACGAGCTGGGCCTCCAGGAGCGCGCGGATGTCCCCGTGCGGAATCTGTCCGGCGGGCAGCGCAAACGCACCAGTGTGGCGCTGGAACTACTGACCAGACCAACACTGCTGTTTCTGGACGAGCCCACCTCCGGCCTCGATCCCGGCATGGACCAGAACGTGATGGGCGCCCTGCGGACGCTGGCCGACGATGGCCGGACCATCGTGGTGGTGACCCACAGTGTCGCACAGCTCGATATCTGCGACTATATTCTTGTCCTCGCCAAGGGCGGGCGTACCGCTTACTTCGGCCCGCCGGGAAACGCGCTCACGTTCCTCGAGAAGGACTCCTGGCCGGACGTCTTCCAGATGTTGGAAAGCGCGGTACCAACCGAGCTGGCGGACCGGTTCCGGCACTCCGAGTACTTCGTCCCGGCGTCGGTCACCGCACCGCCCGCGCGCCCGACACCAGCGGCGCTGCCGAGCGCGCGGCAGCAGTCCGTCTTCTCGCAGATAGCGACGCTGAGCCGCCGCCAGCTGAGCGTCATCGCCTCGGACCGGTCCTATCTCTGGCTGATCGCGGCATTTCCGTTCCTGCTGGGCATACTGCCCCGGGTCGGACCGGCACCACACCGCCTGGACCCGTTACCCAACGGCATACCGAACGTCGATGCGCAGATGCTGCTCATCGTGGTCGTGCTCTGCGCCTGTTTCATGGGAATGGCAAACTCAATCCGGGAGATCGTCAAGGAGAAGGCAATCTACCGGCGGGAACGCGCCATCGGCCTGTCGATCACCGCATACCTCGGGTCGAAGATCGTTGTTCTCGTCATCATAACCGCCCTGCAGAGCATTGTTTTCGCCATCATAGGAATGACCAACCGCACGCCGCGCCAGGCGGTCGTGCTCAGTTCCCCCATGCTGGAGGTCATCCTGGCGGTGGCCATGATCTCGATATCGTCCGCAATGCTCGGCCTGGCGATTTCCGCCTGGGTCGACAACGCGGACAAGACCATGCCGCTGCTGGTGATGACCACCATGTCACAGGTCGTCTTCAGCGGCGGGCTCGTCCCGCTGGAAGGCAAACTGGGCCTGCAACAGATCGGCTATCTCATGCCGGCCCGCTGGGGCTACGCGGCGATCGCGTCCTCGGCGGACCTCAATGATGTGGTGAAACTCGGCAACGTGCCCTTCTCCCGCGGCCCGGTCGATCCGCTGTGGGTGCATGCCGCGCACATCTACCTCACGGACATCGTGGCGGGCTTCGCTGTCGGCTGTCTGGCCGTGGCCGCCTGCGCGCTGTTACTACGGCGTCTCGATCCCAAGGCGGGCACGCGCCGGGGCAAGCTGACCAGCGGAAGAAAGACTTCGTGATCCATGGGCTACCCAACCGTCCGCGGCCTCGCGCGCACATGCCATCCAGAGCCCTCCGCCGCGGTCACGCTGATCGCCGCCGCCCTCGCGGCCTCCTCCGGGCGGTCGGTGGCAGGTGTCGTCGCGGTGGCCCTCGCCGTGGGCACCGGCCAGCTGTCGATCGGATGGAGTAACGACTACTTCGACCGTGCCCAAGACTCGTCCAGCGGACGGGAGGACAAGCCGGTGGCGCTCGGCGCCCTGCCAGCCCGGACGGTGGGCGTTGCCGCGCTGGTCAGTCTGCTGGCGTGCGTACCGCTGTCCCTGCTGTCCGGGTGGCGGGCGGCCACCGCGCACCTGATCGCGGTCGCCCTGGCCTGGCTGTACAACATGGGGGTGAAGGGCACGGCGGCGTCGCTGATCCCGTTCGCCGTCGCCTATGCGCTCCTGCCCGCCTTCATCGTCCTCGGGCTGCCGGGCCATCCGCGGCCCGCCTGGTGGCTGCTGCTCGCCGGTGCCCTGCTGGGCTGCGGGGGGCACTTTGCCAACGTTCTGCCCGACCTCGCCGAGGACCTGCGCGCCGGTGTGCGCGGCGTGCCGCACCGGGTCGGGGCGCGCTGGTCGTTGTGGCTGGCCGTGGCGCTGCTCGCCGCCGCGTCCGTGGTAATCGCTTTCGGCCCGGGGTCATCGGTCGGTCCGGCGGCGATCGCGGGGCTCGCCGTGACCGGGGCCGCCGTCGCCGCGGTACTGGTGAGCGTGCCGGTACGGCGTCCCGGGCCGGTGACCGCGGGCGTATCCACCGAACGGGACCAGCCAGATCTTCCGGGAACAGCCGGCGAATTCGGGAAATCGGGAGAATCCGACCAGAATGATTCGCGGCCGATCGGCCGCGGAGCTTTTCGGGTCGTCCTCGCGGTCGCGCTCATCGATGTGGCGTTGCTGGTGGCAGCCGGGCCCAACCTGGTCTGAACGCGCCTGGACACATCGGAGCACATCCGAACACGTCGATCCGGAAACCAGCGACCAGCCCGAACCCAGCATGGTTCGCATGTCAAGCCCCGGTACGCATAATGTCGGCGGCATACGGTGACTTATAACAGACATGACGAAATCGTCATCGAGTCAACGTCGCCGGCTCACCATGCGCATTATAAGGCGGACACGCAGAGAGCGTTGATCGACATCGGCTGGCAAAGGCGGTGTCCGGACTGGTCCGTCACACCAGTCCGAAGCCACTTTCGCCAGCCCAGGCGTCCGGGTTCCGCACGCCGTCGACGGACGACCTCTACTTTGTTCTCGGTGTATGGAGGGGTAACGCCGGATGTCCAGCCAAGCACAAACAAACGCGAGTGCCATCGTCGGGCCGAAACCGCCGGCGTCCCTGCCGCGAACGGCCCGGCCACCACGGCAGCGGCAGCAGGCCGCGCCGGAAGCCACGGGCACCAACCGGATGCACACGGCGGTACTCACCGGGCAGGGCATGGCGTTCCCGCCGGCAATGGACCAACAAGCGTTGTGGGACGATGTGTTCACTCGTCGTTACAACGGAAACCGGACCGCGCGAAGGATTTTCCTCGGCTGCGGCGTGAGCACCCGCCATGGCGCGGTCGATCCCCGGACGGAGGATGTCAGCGCGTGGACCACCGGTGCCCGGATGCGCCGGTACGTCACCGCGGCACATCCGCTGGGCCGGGAGGCGGTCGTCGGCGCGCTCACCGACGCCGGCCTGCATCCCGCTGACGTCGGCCTGTTCGTCGTGGTCTCCTGCACCGGCTACGCGACCCCAGGGCTCGACATCACGTTGGCCACCGAGCTCGGAATGCCAGCCAGCACCCAGCGGCTCCTCATCGGCCACATGGGCTGTTACGCGGCGCTGCCCGCGCTGTCGACCGCCACCGACTACGTGCGTACGCGGGGACGGCCCGCGGTGGTCCTGTGCATCGAGCTGCCGTCGCTGCACGTACAGCCGTTCGCGCCCGGGGCGGAGAACGATGTCGAGCAGATCGTCGCGCACGCGCTGTTCGGGGACGCCGCCTGCGCCCTGGTGCTGGAACCGGATGTCTCCGGTGGGCTGGAGGTCATCGACACCGAGGCTGTCACCGACCCCTCGTCGGCGTCGCTGATGACCTGGACGGTCACCGACCACGGCTTCCGGATGAGCCTGTCGGCAAAGGTGCCCGACAGGCTGGCGCTGCACGTCGAGAAGACGACCGAGGAACTGCTCGGCCGGCACGGACTCGGCGTCGAGGACATCGCGGGATGGGCGATACACCCCGGTGGGCCACGCATCGTGAGTGTGGTCGCGGAGAAACTCGGGTTACGCGCCGACCAGACCGCCGCAACCCACGAGATCCTTGACATCCGCGGCAACTGCTCGTCGGCGACAGTTCCGCTGGTTCTCCAGCTGATCCGGCGCAAGGGGCAGCTACGCCCCGGCGACCCCGTGGTAGCGATGGCCTTCGGCCCAGGCCTGACTCTGTGGAACGTGCTGCTGAAAGCACGGTAAACGCCTGCCCGGGATGCCTGCGCGAGTTCAAACGGTCGTAGCGACGCTCCGATAGGATGATCTCGGTAGTGTCGACAGACTGGACGGTAGCTGGCTTCGCACGAGCTGTTGAAGATCGAGGAGCGGGAGACTGTCTCCCGGGAACTGAGCCGGCACAAGTCGGCGCGGTATATCGGGCAGCTACTCGGCCGGCACCACTCAACAATATCTCGGGAGATCGACCGTAACGGCGGCGCGACGGCATATCGTGCGGTCGAGGAACCCCGGGAAGCCGCCATGACCGAGTCCCGGGTGGAGGAGATCGTCCGACGGGTCCTCCGCGAGTCGGCCTGAGCACACCCTCCGACATCACGGTGTGGCGACGGAGCGATCCGTCAGCCAGGGACGTTCGCCATCAGGCCGTTGAGGTAGAGCGACTCTGAACATGTCGAGGGCGGAGGCATGTCTGGTGGGGTACCGGCCTTGCGGCAGGTTACTGTCATGGTCACCCGGCCTTTGGCCGGTACCCGGATCGGTGTGACCGAGTGGTAGTCTTGGTCGCGGAAGTTTTCCAGCGCGTACGGGATCACTTTCTCGCCGTTGGCGCTCACGGTCAGCGTGCCTTCGTCACCCTGCGGGTTGGCGACGAGGTAGTCGGTGAGTAGGAAGATCTTGCCGTCGGGTATGACAAATTCCCCCTCGGCTAAGCCGCCAACCTTGGTCCGGAGTGGAATAGATTTTGCCACCTGCTCCGCGCCATCGGTGAGCTGCGCGTTGCCGATACCCTTCGAGGGAGTACCTGACGTCGGTTCGGACGATGGCTTCGATGCTGGTGGCGGTGGTGGTGCACCGCCCTGTGGCTGCTGTCGGTCCACCGCGGCTTGGGCCGCCTGGTTTGCGGCCTGCTGGACCTTGCCATCAGCCGCTTCCCGGGCGGCCGAGCGCACTGTCGGCCGGAGTAGGCCGAACCACAGCGCGATCAGCGCCAGCAACAGTGCCAACAGCAACGCTAGCAGTTTGAGCAGCCATGCGGACAGGACCGGCCGCTGGATGAACGTACCGCTGAGAGTGACGACGGCATCGTCCTCGCCCCTGACCTGGGTCTGGAACGGCATGCGCCGGGGCTCGCCGCGCCACAGCAGCCGCTTGGCCCGCGCCACGACGACCCCGTCGGACAGCCCGCCCGGATCCAAGACCGCCGTAGCCGGCCGGAGCGCGAGCTTGAGCTGCTCAGCACTGTCGCTGGCGCTGAAATCGAGGTCCTCGCTCCGGTTGCCGCGGTTCTCCGTCTCGAGGCGGTACCGGGCCCGGCGGCGACCGGAGTGCACCTGAGGCCGCAGATCCGCCGAGAGCTGTGAGAACGGCAGGATGGTGAGGGTGCCTTCCTCGACGGATGCGTCGGGGTGTTCCGATGGGATCACACGGATCCCGAACGGCATGTCGCCAGCCGGGACCTGTGACGAGCGCGGGGGCCGGAAGGTGATCGTCACCGTCTCCGCTGTACCCGGGTACAGCGACAGCGTTGGCGGATCGATGCTCGCCCACTCCGCCGGTACACCGACGATGTCGAACCGGTACGCCTCGACGATGTCGACCGTGTTACGGACGATGATCGAAACGTGTGCCTCACCACCGGGCATGACGGCGACCGAGAGGCGAGCCAGACTGGCCGATGCGCTCATGCCGGTCGACGGTAGGCGCCCGCAGCCCCACCGCCACCTGCCGTGGGGGAACCGTCATGGGCGGACTTATTGCCCGATTGGTCCCTATTACGTGCACGCGAAGCGTGTCCCGGCACAGTATGGCCGGTGTGTGCCCGATCGGGCACACACCGGCAGACGGTCGGCCCGACCTGCGGATCTCGACGCGTCAGTGACATGTGGAACAGGTGCCCTTGAAGGCACTGCCGATGGGAGGCCTACAGATGGATCGTGTGCCGATCTGCGTCCATGCCGAAGACGTGATCTCACGGCTGGGCATGGTGAGCCAGATCCGCACCCGCCCGGAACTTCTCGTACTCGAACCTGGAGAGGAGCACAACGCCGCCGTTGTGCTGGTCGTCACGGACAGCCTCGACGACGAGGCCGCTCGCGCGCTGCGCCGGCTGCACCGGATGGTCTCGGCGAAGCTCGTGCTCGTCCCGGCGAAGATCGATGAAGCTGATCTGTCCACGGTGGTCGAGTGCGGGGTTGTCGGCGTTGTCCGCCGCGGCGAGGCGACCCCTGAGCGGCTTGTCGATGCGATCTCCTCGGCGGTACGGGGAGAAGGTGCGCTGCCCGCCGATCTGCTGGGCCGGTTACTGGACCAGATGGGTCGGTTGCAGCGTCAGGTGCTCACTCCGCGGGGCCTGACGTTACTTGGCCTGACCGCTCGCGAGATCGAAGTGTTGCGTCTGGTGGCGGACGGCTTCGAGAACCGCGAGATCGCCGGCAAGCTGTCGTATTCCGAGCGCACGGTCAAAAATGTGTTGCACGACGTCACCACCCGGTTGCAACTGCGTAACCGCACGCACGCGGTAGCGTACGCGCTGCGCCACGGCCTGCTCTGACAGCGCTCCGGTCGGGTTGCCCGAATGGACAACCCGACATGCCCGGGGCTGTGCCCGTCCGGCCGCTGATGCGTCGGCCGGGCACGCCCAGAATCCAGCATGAACGGGCCCGCGCGTGGCCCGCCGGTCGTCGTTTCGGCACAGACGCCGACATCGTGCCGCACAGTCGTCCCCATCCCGCCGCATGCCTGTCGAGGTCCGGTTGCGACGCAAGACCCGAATGCCCACCGTGGCGGCCGCAGTGACGTCGGTCGCGCTCCTCGTCTCCGGCTTGGCCGCGTCCGCAGCCCCCTCGGATGGCCCGTTGGAGGTTCCGCCCGTACCGCACACGGCGCCTGTCGCCGAGGAACGCATCGCGTACGCTGGGACCCAGCACCGCAGTCTCGGCATGGTTGGTGTTCAGGGCTCGGGGGCCGTGTCGGCGCCGTTCTTCCCGGTCGGCCCGGACCATTATGACGAGCAGGCGTCGGCCCGGGGGGACGCGGTGACCTGGGTGAGCCGGCGTGACACGGCCACCGGCGAGGTGTACCTGCGCCGTGGCGACGGGCCGGTGAGCCGGCTCACAACCAACACCTTCGCCGAGGAGCACCCGACCATCTCCCCGGACGGCACCCGCGTCGCGTTCGACTCCGGCGCCGGCCGCAACGGCGCAGGCCACGATGTCTTCGTGATCGGCGTGGACGGTACGGGGCTGTCCCGGGTCACCGATGGTGCCGGTGACAACACCTGGCCCACCTGGTCGCCTGACGGTGCGACCCTCGCGTTCGAAGGCCGCCGAGGCGGCGACACGCCGCAGGTGTACCGGATACCGGCTGCCGGCGGCAACGTCACCCAGGTGACCAACCAGCCCACGGGCGCTGGTCAACCGGCGTGGGACCCGAACCCGGCGCACGATCGCCTCGCGTACACGTGCGATCCACACAGCGACACCGACCAGAAGATCCACCTGTCGACGGCGGCCGGGACCGGGGACCGCCTGCTGCTGCCTGCGAACTGGCAGGGCCACGAACCGAGCTGGTCACCCGACGGCGAAACGCTGGCGTTCATGAGCCGTAGCCCACCAGCAGGAGGCGGACCGCTGGGCGACATCGACCTCGTCTACACCGCCGCACCCCGCGACAACCCCTGCGACTGCCAGGCGGAGCTCCGTCTCGCCGAGGACCGTCAGGTCAACCTGCCGACCTGGTACACGCCAACCGGCAGCCGTACGCCGTCGCTGCTGGTGACCCGGGACAGCGCCCCCGACCGGCACACCGTGACGTTGCAGGACATCCGCCCCGACGGCACCGATCCACGCGATCTGCGCCTGCCGATCCTGCGCGAGGATCCCAAGGCGGAACAGGACGCACGGTTCCTCTTCCAGCCGACCGACGGCGACCCGTGGACCGAGCGCCAGGTGTACTCGCCGGACGGGCGCCAGATCGCGGTCACCCGGTTCGAGACGGTCGCCGGCCGCCGGGTCGTACGCGTCTGGCTGGTCAACGCCGACGGCACCGCCCCGCGGCTGCTGCCGCTGGCCGACCGCGGACCCGGAGATATGGAGATCGATCCGGCGTGGTCACCGGACGGCAGCCGCATCGCTCTGGTGCGCACCACCTCCGGCGCCCGGGCACGGATCGTCGTGGCCGACGTGGCCACCGGTGACCTGCTGCTCCAGCTGCCGACACCGCCGGAATTCGCCGGGCTGGACGACACGCAGCCCGCCTGGTCACCCGATGGCGCCCTGCTGGCGTTCACCCGTGGCCGCTATACCGATGCCGCCAGCCGCACACACATCTGGACCGCGAACGCCGCCGACGGCCTCGACCAGCGCGACCTGACCAGCACGGTGTGCGGTACCGACTGCAACGTCGTCGACGACAGTGCCGCCTTCGCCCCGGACGGAGAGCGGCTCGCGTTCAACCGGGTCACCGACGGGCTGGTCCTGACCAATGTGGACGGTACGAACTGCCGGCTCCTCATGCCCGGGTCGGGCGCGTCCTGCGCGGCGCCGGTCCCTGCCCAGCCGGCCGGGCCGTTCCAACCCCGTGACGTGTCCTGGGCGCCGGATGGGCAGCGGCTCGTCTTCACCGCCCGCCGGGGGCGCGACGGCAACGCACCGGAGGCGTTGGATGTCTACGACGTCCGCACCGGCCATATCGAAGCGCTCACCCAGGACCTGCCCGGGCGGCAGAAGGAGCCGGCCTGGCAGCGGTCGGTCGACGTGTCCACGGCGCTGCTGACCCCACCGGCCGCCACGACGGTCGGCGGCCGGACGGCGTTCACGCTGTCGGTCACCGACCGCGGGCCCAGCCCCATGCCGGGGACCCGGCTCGACCTCACGGTGCCGTCCGGGCTGCAGGTCACCGGCCTGGTAACGGAGCAGGGCACCTGCACGCTCACGCCGACCAGCTGCGACCTGGAGGCCATCGGCGTCGGGCGGACGGTGTCGGTGCGTGTCGAGCTGACCGGTGTGGCCACCGGTACGTTCCCGGTCAGCTGGTCGGTCGGCGGCGGGGTGACTGACGCCAATCCGGCCGACAACCGCGCCGGCACGCGGGTCGAGGTGATCGCCGCGGCACCGTCGGTGCCGGCCGACCCGTCGCTGACCGTGTCGGTCACGCCCACCCCGGCCTACGTCGGTGGAACCGCAACCGTGACCTACACGGTCCGCAACGCCGGTGGCCAGCCCGCGACCGGCCTGCGGCTGCGCCCGCAACTGCCGGCCGGTATCCCGGTGGCCGCCCCGGCGCCGGACTGCGCCGCGGACACCGGATGCCCGGTCCCTGACCTGGCACCTGGCGGTACGGCGAGCGTGACGATCGGACTGGCGCCGGACGCGGCCCTGTCCACGGCTGTGGCTGGCACGGTCACCACCACCGCTACCAACGCCGACCAGGCCAACGACACCGCCACGGCCCCGCTACGGGTCCTGCAGCCGCGTATCGTCGCGGTGCCGGCGATCGGTCCGCCCGGTTTCGTCACGTCAATACGCGGCACCGACTTCCCTCCCGGCGTATCGGTGAAGCTGGTCTGGGATGTCGGCATCACCGCGGCCGCGACGCCGACCGTACCCGGCCCGGACGGAAGGTTCATCGCGCAGCTTCTGGTCCTGCGCAAGGACCGCCTCGGGCCCCGGCTGGCGGTCGCGTCCGGCGCCGGCTTCTCCCCGGTGACCACGCCATACCGGGTGGTCCTGCCGGCGCAGCAGCCCCCGGGCCACGTCGACCGGCGGTGGTGACGCGATGATCCATGAGATAGACGAGGCCCTGCGCGGGCTCGTTAGTGACGAGGTGCTGGCCGGCAGCGGGGTGGAGGTGACCTTCGACGCGCCCACCAGGGAGTGGGCCGCCCGGCGCAACGCCCCGACGGTCAATCTGTTCCTGTACGACATCTGCGAGGACATGGCCCGGCGGCGGCAGGGCAGCATCACCGAGTACGACGAACAGGGCGTCACGGTGGCGCGGCATGACCCGCCGCGTTTCTACACCCTGTCGTACATAGTGACCGCGTGGACCAGCCGGACGCAGGATGAGCACCGGCTCCTGTCCGTCCTGCTCGCCAGCCTGATCCAGCAGGATGCCCTGCCGGCGGAGCGGCTGGCCGGCTCGCTCGCGGCGCTCGACCTGACCATTCCCATGACTATCGCCGTGCCCGTACCGGACCGGGCGCTCGCCGACGTGTGGAGTGCGCTCGGCGGCGAACTCAAACCCTCCCTGGATCTCGTCGTGGTCGCGCCGCTGTCAGCGAAGCGGGTGCTGGCCGACCCGGTGGTCGTTGACGGCATGCGGCTGCGGATCGCCGACTCCGACGGCGACCGCGAGGAGACCAGCGCGCTGCGTTACACCGACCCGGTCGCCGGAGGGAACATCACGGATGGCCAGGGCTCGGACACCCGCGACCCGGACTCCCGGGGGCCGCTGGCGACCGTCGGCACGCGCCGCACCCGGGGCACACCCCAGGACCGCCGCGACACTCATGACC
>NZ_CAKJTP010000098.1:0-9013 GCF_917627335.1 Protofrankia sp. CiT1
GACATGGATAACCCCTCCCTTTTTGTTGTAGGGGCGGCTTGTTGTAGGCCCGGCGACAGGGGACGCGGCGTCGCGGGGCCAGGAAACGAGGCGAGGCGCCGTCTGGCGCCGTCTGGCGCCGGACGAACTTCCGGCGGCGACCACTAAGCAAAGAGACGGCGCCGGGGCTGCCTGGACCGCCGATCTGCTTCCGCTCCGATTGCGGCCACCGGAGCGACCGGGGCGACCGGACCGTTTCGCCGGCCCTGGGCGCCGCTGCCTCCGAAACCGGCGGCGGAAGCGTGGCTGACAGTAATCATCGCTACCTGTGAGGCGGGCGAGGCGCTGCTCGTGGCGCTGGCCGCGGCAGCACGACTGTCATGGCCACCCGTGTTACCCGCGGAGGCGGCGGACGCGAGCTGACGAGCGACGGACATGGCGTGATTGATTGGAATGGAGTACCCGGCCCGCATGCCGGCTGGCAGATACTCGTTGAACATCGTCGCAGCCGTGTCCATACCGATGACCTGACCCGCCGCGCTGACCAGCGGGCCACCGGAGAATCCGGGTTTGATCGCTACGTTGGTTCTGATGAGGCCGGTCAGCTGTTCGGCATTACCACCACCGGGTTCGGTAGCGGTGATGCTCTGGTTGAGGGCGGTGATGGCACCGCTGGCGGTGATCGGCGCACCGCCCTCAGCATTGCCAACAGCAACGACGGAATCGCCGATGGAAACCTTCGCGGAGTCCCCGATCGGAACCGCGGTGAGCCCTGAAACGCCGCGCAGCTGGAGTACGGCGACATCATCGGTCGGATCGGCGCCGACTACCGCGGCAGGATACGCACGACCAGTACTGGCGACGGTCACGGTGATACCTGCGGAGTCCTGGATGACGTGATTGTTGGTAAGTATCTCGCCACCGGAGTTCAGGAGCATGCCGGTTCCCGCGGCAGAACCATTCTGTGTGGCGAGCTTGGAAACGATACGAACCACGCCTGGCATAACTCGGGCCGCGGCACCGGACCGCTGCGCCGGAATAGGGCTGCCAGCCGCCGCGGTGAACACGTCGGGAACGGCCACAGTAGCGACAGCGGCGGCAGCGCGGATTCCCGGCCCCATGACGATCGGGCCGTCACCGGCACGGCCTGGCAACCCGGAGGTGGTCATTGCGGTACCAGCTGTGATGGCATACCCGCTCAGACAGGCGGTCGCACACCCGAGCGCGGCCACTCGCAGCCGCCACATGGAGATACCGGGACTCTCCTCACCCACCGCCACGCGGACCTCCTCGTGAGTCCACCGCCAGAGCCGGTGCCGCCAGCGCTCCTTGGTCCGAGCCTCTGCTGTCCTGCGCATCCGTCTACTGCCGACTGCCGTCGTCGACCACCGCGATCGACGTCCGGCGACTCAACCCAATCGCGTGGCAATCGCTGGGCGATCACCGAACGATCGAATGCGGGGCATATCACGCCGAAGCCAGCGTCCCCTGACCTCCGTCATCTCAGGTGCCTCCTGTGTGTAGTTAGAGTGCCTGGCGACACGGGGCTGGATCAAGGAGCGGGGCTGGGAGGCGTCCATCGCAAGGTGGCGCGGGGAGCCACCGGAGGTGGTGGGTGGCGATCGACGAGCTGAGGTATCCGTGCGTCGCACGGTCACGTACGGAGAGTGATGCGGCGAGGCGCCTGCCCTGTTGCCGGAGCCTCTCCATGAGATAGCGGATCATAGGCTGCTTCAGGATGCGACCCGCGCCTCCTCTTGCCTGGCCAGCTGCTGGCGGAGTCCGGCCAGGATCAATTCCATCCCAAATCGGTATTCCTCATCATGATCGCAGCTGCCAAGGTCGGGCACGGCCGCGGCCAGCGCGGGGAAGCCGCCCGCCCGCAGCGCCGCTGCCTGTTGGGCAAGCAGCTCAGGCGCCTCCGACCGTTCGATCAACGAGCTCCCGCCGCCGGAGAGCTGGCGCAGGATGGCGCCGGTGTGGAGGGCGACTATTGCGCGTATCGCGTGAACGGACGTGGCGCTGTCGAATCCGACGTCAGCCAGCAGAGCCAGCCCGGTCTCGAACGCCTGGAGGGCCACTGTCGAGGCCACCGGTCGGGTGGCCAGCAAAATGAAGGCTGCGGGGTGGGCCAGCGCCACGCGGCGGAACTCGCTGGTTATGGCCTGGATTCGCTCCTCCCACGGCCCGCTCGCGGCCACCGCCGGGTTGATCTCATCCAGTATGATTTTGGTTACCCCGTCGAGTAGCGCAGCCTTGTTGGGGATGTGGTTATACAGGGACATGGCCTCCACGCCGAGTTCGCTGGCGAGACGGCGCATGCTGAGCGCGTCGACGCCGTCGCGGTCGACGAGTCGAAGAGCGGTACGAAGAATCCGCTCACGACTGAGGGGCCGGTGGGTGCTGGACCCGTTGCTCTTCGCCATGATGGTTGTTGTCCGTCCTCGGTTCACTGGGCATACGGCCGCACGAAAAGGTGCCCGCTGGGTCAGCCAGGTCATTCGGGGCGAACGACAGGTTCAGACCGGTCCAGGACCGGAACGGGAGAGAGACTCGTGCACGTGCTTGGTTATCTGCCCGCTATGAACCTACCGCTATGATTGCTGAGGGCCACGATATGGCACACTGTAACGCCCTGAGGCCGAGAACGTCACAGCCGCGGGACGAGGCGCGACGGGAACATGATAATGGCCGTCCCGCGCCGGACGATTCTTTTATCGCTGCCCAGAGTACGAGCGCCCGCTAACAGAGGGATGGGTCAGGGAGCGGGGCGGGGGCGCGTTCATCGCGAGGCGGCGCGGGGAGTCACCGGAGGTGGTGGACGTCAACCGACGAGCAGGGGCACTCGCGCGTCGCGCGGCGATGGATGGTGAGCGATGACGCGAGGTGCCTGCTGCACCTCCGCGCAGGTCGCTCTCGGCAATGGATTGAAGCGGATCCGTGGCCAGGGGCAGGGAGGCGGTCCTGTCCGTGACCACGGGCCGCGGTCTACTCGCAGGCAGGAGCGATGCCAGGGAACCTCGGTGGGATGGCGGGCGCACGTCGGCCCCAGCGCTGGAAAGAAATTTCCATAAACAAAGCGCTCATGGTCATAGTGCGCTTCTTTCTCTTTTTTGCCTCTTTTACCTCTTTTTATTTCTGCGCTTACGCTGTAAGTATATTTCAGTACTCTGCCACGTGGGCCGAAGGTTGTCAACGCACGCAGCTTCTGGTGACGAGGGCCTCAGCGCAGGGCGCGCAGGGCGCGCAGACCGGCGGCGACAAGTTCCGGCACAGCGGCCCCCGCCGTCTCGAAACCATCACCGACGGTTTTTCCGCCGAGGTAGCGGGCGTGGATCCCCTCCGCAATCACGGCAATCTTGAAATAGCCCAGAGCCAGGTAGAAGCTAAGGTTCACCATATTTCGCCCAGCGGCCAGGGCGTATGCCTCGATCAGTTCGTCCGCCGCTGGCATGCGGTTGCTGGTCGACGCTGCCGAGCCGCCGAGCACCGCTTCGAAGGCGGGGTCACGGTAGACGGCGGCCAGCGCGAGGTCCGCGAGCGGATCGCCGAGCGTAGCCATTTCCCAGTCCACCAGCGCGCGGACGGTACCGAGGCTGTCCGGGTCGAGGATGGCGTTGTCTATCCGGACATCCCCGTGGACGATCGCCGCGCCGCTCTCAGCCGGCAGCGCGTCCCGCAACCGGGCGTGCAGGGTGATGATGTCGGTCAGTTCCCTGGTGGCGACGTGGGCCCACTGGTTGCGCCAGCGCGTTACCTGCCGGCTCAGGTAACCCTCCGGCCGGCCGAAATCAGCCAGGCCGACCTCCGCGTACGGTACCGCGTGCAGGCGGGCCAATGCCCTGAGCACACCGAAGGCAGCCTGCGCGACCTGAGCGTTGGAGTAGCTGTCCAGATCTTCGCGGCTACGGATGACAACACCGTCGACGAGTGAGACCACGGAGAACGGAGCGCCGATCACCGTGCTGTCCTCGCAGAGCGCGATCGCGTCGGGCACGGGGACGTCGGTCCCCGCCAGAGCGGCGACCACCCGGAACTCCCGGCTCATGTCATGCGCGGAGGGGGTCAGCCCACCCAGCGGGGGCCGGCGCACCACCCAGCTGGATGCCTCGTCCCACACGCGATACGTCAGGTTCGAGCGGCCGCCGGCCAGCAGGGCGGCGCGCAGCTGACCGCACCGCCCTGGTACCCGTACATCGAAGTAGGCGGTCAGCGCGGCGAGATCGAGGCCCGTGGGTATGGCATCGGCAGGCACCGCGTTAGCAGGGATCATCATTGTCTCCCAGGTCATCGAAAGCGGTGCCGGGTTATCCGATTACATACAGCTAGTTGCGGGAGCTGCTGATCGCCGGTTCGTCGGGCGGGTCACCCGCCGAACATCATCCGCCATTGTTCAATGCTCCGGGGCCGGAAAACAGTATTGTCACGCCGAACCGCCGACATCGGTGCGGACGGCTGTGCCGAGTAAAGGTGCCCAGGGAAGACGACTGGGTCCGCTGGCAGCGCGGCCAGCTGCTGGAGGCTGGTGTACATGGCGTCGGGGTCACCTCCGGGGAAGTCCGTTCGCCCACACCCTTCCAGAAAAAGTGTGTCGCCGGCTATCAGCCGTCCGCCGTCCACCAGAAAGCACTGGCTGCCGGGGGTGTGCCCGGGGGTGTGCAACAGCCGGATGGGCACCGCGCCGACGTCGACCACGTCGTCATGGTCATGGCTGACCAGGTCGGTGGCGCTGACCCCGGTGGTGCGCCGTACCCATTCGGCTTCATCGCGGTGTACGTGTACCGGAACCTGGACACGGGTGAGCAGATCCTTCAGGCCGGGCAGGGAGAAGCCGAGCATGTCGCCACCGACGTGATCGGGATGGTGGTGCGTGACCAGCACACCGGCGAGCCGCATACCATCGTCGGCAAGGGCGGCGAGGATGTCGTCGATCGCGTACGCCGGGTCGACCACGACCGCGTCCCGAGTTTCCTGATCGCCGATCAGATAGGTGAAGTTGACCATCTGAGCCGCTATCGGATCGCCGACCGCGAAGTCGCGCCCGGACAGCAGCTGGCGGAAGTACAGACGTTTGACCATGGGCTCAAGGCTACGGCGGCCGCACCATCGATACAGCCTGCCGCTCCACCGGACACGGCTTTGCTTACCTTCGGTGGCTTGCGCCGCGCTGGGCGTACTACGATTGATCAATCGAGGCTTCGATTCCGCGCAATACGGTAACCGTAATCTCCCGGTCAGCGTTTGTTCGCCCCGCCATCACCCGTCCGTCGTACTTTGCTGCTTTGTTTCTTCCAGTACGGAGCCTGCGCCAGCCGCATCCTCAGAAAGGGTATTCATGACCTCTCAGCGCAGAGTTGTCGGCTTAACCGCCATCGTGCTCGCACTTGGTTTCGCCGCCGCCGGTGTGACGGCTGGCGTGGCCAGCGCCAATCCGAACGATGACGATCGACGAGATGGGTGGCGCAATACGCGGAACTATGAGATCGGGCTTTTCGGCGACATGCCATACGGCCCCAACGGCCGGTTGCAGTATCCTCATGTAATCGCCGACATGAATTCTCACGACCTGGCGTTCTCCATCTTCGACGGTGATATCAAGAACGGTGGCGAGCCGTGCTACGCTGACATTGACGGTTCCGCGCAGAAAGCCGGTCAGCCGGATGTCTACAAATATGCCCTGAATCTGTTCAACCAGTTCCGGGACCCGGTTGTCTACGTTCCCGGTGACAACGAGTGGACAGACTGCGACCGGCCGTCCACGGCGGGGCCCACATTCGATTCGGTCGACCGGTTGAACTACCTCCGCCAGGTCTTCTTCCCGGATGACCGGAGCCTGGGGCGCCGTACCCTCCAGCTGACGAGACAGAGCCCGCAGTACCCGGAAAACGTGCGATGGACGCGTGGCCCAGTGACCTACGTCGGTGTCAACGTCCCCGGCAGCAACAACAACTACATACCCGACGGCGATGTCAAGGACGGCCCGCAGGCCGAGGCCAACGCGGAATATGCGGCGCGTAACGCCGCGAACCTGCGGTGGATCCGGGATTCCTTCGCGGCGGCGAAGGCGAGCGGCTCGAAGGCCATTATGATCACTGTGCAGGCCGATATGTTCGGCGACAGCCCCACCGCCCCGGGCGGCACGACCGTCGACCCAACGGACCACTTCGCCGACACCAAGGCCCTGCTCGCCCGGGCGGCCGTCGACTTCGGGAAGCCGGTTGTTCTTGTCAACGGCGACAGTCACTACTTCACCGTGGACAAGCCGCTGAGTGACGACGCGGGCAACGTCATCGAGAACTTCACCCGGGTGATGACCTTCGGCAGCTCACTCAACCACTGGGCCAGCGCGACGGTCGACCCGGCGGATCCGCAGATCTTCAGCTTTCACCAGCACATCGTCCCCGCGAATCTCCCCACCTACACGTTCAGCTCCTGAGGGAATCCTGTTGTGGTCCGGGCTGTCCGGGGGCGGTGGCCAGCCGCGGACCACGACGGGTCTGGGTGAATCCCACCCGCCGCGCTTGACAGTTCTCGCGTCATCGGCTTTGACTGATGCTTCTGTCTATGTGTCGGTCAGCGTGCCGGGCTTGTCGGGAGGGAGCGGGATCGTGACCGTACTGAGCGCACCTGTCGTGTTCATCCATGGGTTGTGGCTGCACTCGACGAGCTGGCGCAACTGGGCCGAGCTGTTCACGGCCGCCGGTTATGAGACGTTTACACCGGAATGGCCAGGTGTGGCAGCCACAGTCGAGGCGGCTCGGGCGCACCCGGAAGCCCAGGCGGGCAAAGGGCTGGGCGAGATCATCAATCATCATGGCGAATTTCTGCGGACCCTTGACACCAAGCCGATCGTGATCGGTCATTCCTTCGGCGGCCTCATCGCGCAGAGCCTGCTCGGCCAGAATCTGGCCGCCGCCGCGATCGCGATCGATCCCGCGCAGATCCGGGGCGTGCTGCCGCTGCCCGTCACTCAGCTCAAGTCCACCTTCCCGGTCCTGCGGAATCCGCTGAATCTCACCAAGAGCTTCGTCCCGAACCGGAACGAGTTCAAGTACGGCTTCGGTAACGAGCTGAGCCGCCAGGAGTCGAACGAACTGTACGACATGTGGACGATCCCGTCCCCGGCTCGCCCCCTGTTTGAAACCGCGGCCGCGAACTTCGCGCCGCACTCCCCGGCCCGGGTCGACGTCAAGAACTCGGCCCGCGGCCCGCTGCTCATCATTTCTGGCCGTCAGGACCACACGGTTCCTGACGCGGTCAGCCGCGCCGCGTTCAAGCGCTACCGGCACTCGAGCGCGGTGACTGAATTCAAGCAGTTCGATCGCGGTCATTCCCTGACTATCGATCACGGCTGGCGGGAGATAGCCCAGACCTCGCTCGACTGGCTTCGGTCCCAGCACGCTGTAAGCGCGTGAAGGGACTGCCCGCGAGCCGTGCGGATGGGATCGGCGCAGTATCGTCCGCCCATGGAAGCCGTTGAGGCGGCGAGTGGGCCGGGCCGGTGCGGACGGGTTCGACGCGGTCGTCGTCGGTTCCGGCCCCAACGGGCTCACCGGCGCGGTGACGCTCGCCGAAGCCGGCTGGCGGGTGCTGGTCGTCGAGGCCGCGCCAACGGCTGGCGGCGGGCTGCGCACCGAGGAGCTGACCCTCCCGGGGTTCCGGCACGACGTGTGCGCCACCGTGCTGCCGCTGGCGCTGGCCTCACCGGCGCTGCGCGCGATGCCGCTGGCTGACGAGGGCCTGCGCTGGGCGCATCCAGCGGTGCCGCTCGCGCATCCGCTCGACAACGGGCCGGCTGCGCTCCTGCACCGCGATGTCGCGCGGACCGACGCGGGCCTTGGAACCGGGTCGGGGTGGCGCCGGTTGCTCGCTCCGCTCGTCGCGGATGGTGACGGCCTTACGGCAGATGTGCTTGCCCCGCTCGATCTGCCCCCTGCGGCGCCGGTCACCCTGGCCCGGTTCGGCGCCCGCGGGCTGTGGCCGGCGACCATTCTCGCCCAGGCGGCGCTGCGCGGCGGCCGTGGCCGCGCGCTGCTCGCTGGCTGCGCCGCCCATTCCATGCTTGACCTGCGTCAACCCGTCACCGGTGGGTATGGGCTGTTCCTCGCGTTGTTGGCGCATCATGTCGGCTGGCCGGTCGCGGTCGGTGGATCCCAGTCACTTGCGGACGCCCTGGTTGGACGGTTGCGCAGGCTCGGCGGGGAACTGGTCACCGCCACCCCGGTGCGCTCGCTCGCCGAGCTGCCACCGGCAGCGGCGGTGCTGCTCGACCTGACCCCACGACAGGTGCTCGAAGTCGCCGGCGACCGGCTGCCGGCCGGCTACCGTCGCGTGCTGGCGCGCTACCGGTACGGGCCGGGCGTGTTCAAGGTCGACTGGGCGTTGGACGCTCCGGTGCCGTGGCGGGACCCGTCCGTGGCTGGTGCCGCCACCGTGCATCTGGGGGGCACCCTCGCGGAGGTCGCCGCGGCCGAGCGGGCGGTGGCCCGCGGCGGGCATCCGTCCCGCCCGTTTGTGCTGTTCGTGCAGGCCTGCGTTGCGGATCCGTCGCGTGCTCCCGCCGGGCGGCATACGGCGTGGGCCTACTGCCATGTCCCGCTCGGCTCCACCGTCGACATGACCGATGAGATCGAGGCGCAGGTGGAGCGGTTCGCTCCCGGCTTCCGTGACCGCGTGCTGGCCCGGCACACGATGCCGCCGAGGGCGCTGGCGGCGCACAACGCCAACGAGATCGGCGGCGACATCGGCGGTGGCAGCGCCGACCTGCGCCAGCTCCTCGCTCGTCCGGTCCTTTCGCCCCGGCCGTGGGCGACACCGGTGCCCGGTGTGTACCTGTGCTCGGCCGCCACGCCGCCCGGAGCGGGTGCGCACGGGATGGCGGGCGCGCACGCTGCCCGGCTCGCGCTCCGCCGGGGTGCGTGTTTCTGACGGGCTGCTGTCGACCCCGACGGGGTGATATCGACCAGAAGGCGTGAAAAAAGTGCGCGATCATGGTTTTCCGCGCTTAGAGCGCCCGGCAATAGGGGCGTGGATC
>NZ_CAKJTP010000098.1:9258-16054 GCF_917627335.1 Protofrankia sp. CiT1
GTCCCTATTGCCGGTCGCTCTTAGTGGCTCCGCCGGCCGTGCTGTCGGCTGACGATATGCCCCGGTGGCCTTCCGTATTATTCCACTCTGATCGGTGATCTCGCTACCGCCGCCGCGGGCCGTGGCCGATAGCGGGGGTGACGTCAGGCACTCCATCGGCATCGGGCACTACCACGCCCGCGGGAACGATGTGCGGCGAAGCCACTCAGAGCGTGTGTGAGATCGGGCTTTCGATCAGTGAGCCGCGGCCAGGTGCCCCCTGGCAAGGCGGAAGGCCGAAGCGATGCCGGATGAGTTGTCTCGGTGTGGCCGACAACGCGGCCAGGGGCGCCTGGGCGCGGCGAGCCGGAATGACGATCTCACACACGCTCCCAGGTGAGACCCCCGCGTCGTAAGCTCCATCCCAAGACTCCGACGCGGGGGTCTCGTCATCTCACGGGACAGCGAAGGCGCATAGTTCAATTCCAGGCTGTGCCTTCCGCGCGGGCTCTCGCCCATCCCGCCACCGGTGACGCGCCGGGCACCGCCACGATGGCCGTTCCCGAGGCCGGCGGCGGTGGCGTGCGTGGCCGGACGGCCCGTCAGCGAGACCCGGCCCAAGGGGTGAGATCACCGAAGGACGGGCAGCGCGGGACCATGGAGCGGCGCTGGAGCTGGAACGCCTCCAGGGCCAGGGACAGCTCGACCAGATCCCGGGGAATGGTCAGTGAACGCAGGGTGAGCCGTTCGAGTCGCCGTAGCCGGTTCAGCACGGTGTTCCGATGACAGCACAGCGCGGTCGCGGCCTGCGCTGCCGAGCCGTCCGAGCGTAACCAGACCGCGAACGTGTTCAGCAGCAGATCCCGGTTCACCGGGTCGAGGCCCAGCACCGGTGCCAGCACAAGAACCTTCAGCTCGTGCGCGAGGTCCGGCTGGGCGGTCAGAATCGCGGCCGGGAGCTGCTCCTCCAGAATGGCGAGACCATGGGGGAGGGTCCGGGAGGCCAGTTCCGCGAGCCGGCGGGCCCGGCCGAGCGTGGCCAGCCCCGTCACCGCCATGCTCACGCCGGTCCGGAAACCGTCGTTCGTGGGCAGGCGGCCGGCCAGGGACGGTACCGGCAGCGTCCCGAGCACCGCCACGCCGACCGCGCTCTCCCCGTACAGCCGCCAGATCAGCCGGGCGGTACCCGCGCGTACCGGCAGATCGACGGGGTCGAGGATCGGCCCGCCCTCGGTTGGGCGCCGCACGATGACCGCGTAGCGGCCTTGCTCGGGCATGGCGAAGGATCTGGCGACCGCGGCGACGGTGCTGGCGTCGGTTGCCCCGTTGAGCAGGGCATCGAGCAGGACGTCGGCGGTCTGCGCGCGCAGCAGCTCCATCTCGGTCGCACGCAGGGCGGCCAGCGCCGCGGCGGCATGCTCGTCAACGATGTCCCACAGATCGTCGAGCAGCGCGGCGGCCCGGGGGAGGGGCACATCGGCCTCGACGGTCCACCGCGTCAGCGCGTTGGCGACCGCTTTGCCAGCAAGCTCGTATGCCCGCCGCACAGCCTTGCCCGACATCCCCTGCCGGCCGCAGCGCTCACCGACCCTGCGCGGCCAGTCCAGCAGTTTATCCCTTTTATCTGTTTTATCCGCGGGGATGCGTAGCGCCGCCAGGGCGTTCTCGATGGATTTTCCGATCATCGGGGCTGGCTCCTGGGGCAGGATGCTTTCGTCGTAGTACGCCGGCTCCGCGGCAGGCAGCGAGGCGGCGACAACCTCCGCGAGCTCGGGCAGGCGCGCTTTCAGCGCGTGCAGCGCGCGCTCCTGCAGCGATGCGACGTCCTCCCCTGCCGCCTCCTGCTCCCACCCAGCCGGCGTGAACACCGTCGGAGGCAACGGGTCGGTTGGCATGTATCCGCTCCTTATCGGCAGGACGCGACCACGCACACGATCACACGTCGTCGTACGGCAGGAAAGGCTGGGACCGCTTGTGGCGCGCTGACATCCGCAGGCCTGTCGCCCCGCCGGATGGATTTATGAAGGTATCGACTTCATCGGGAAAACGGCAGACCATCCACGCGCACGCCATGATTTTACGCTCTGTTTTTGTGCATGGTGATCCGATCAGTCAACCAGGCGGAACCCAAAGGGCGGCGTCCGCCTGTTATGCAACCGAGTCCGCCCGCCCAGCGGGATGGTACGGAGTTCCGGGCCCCTGGCGGCCCCGTGGCGTGGCAGCGAAATCCGGCGGCGATCAGGAAGCGGCTGGACTCGGTGAACATTATCCAACAGGGGATGGGGCCCGGCCCGGCCTCCGCGCGCCGGGGACGGCGTGACGGTGGCAGCCACGACGGTGGCATGCGGATCGAGGAGGCCAGCGCATCGAAGCATGACAGAAACAGGCTCTTGTTGCGGAGCGTACCAATTATTACGGAAAGTAATTTTAAGGTGTCGGAGCAGGTATCGGTCATCGCTGGGCTGCCAGCGTCTGGCGCGGTGAATGATTGATGATCTTATCGTCGCGCACGATCGACCCAGCTGATTCCCGCCGTCCCAGCGTCGGATTGTGTCCGCGCACAATTGGATCGGCTCTCCTTGTTCCCTGGCACATCATGTGCGGGATTCGTGTGGACTTGAATCGCAGGCATTGACGTCCGATCGAGGCACATGGCATGATTTTATTTAATTTCCAGATCTAAAAATTTCGGGGAGTCGACTTGGAGCCTGCTGTTTGCTGGCCAGGTGCCTCGTTGAGTGAAATCCTTACAGCTCGTGCCCGGCAACAACCACGTCTCGCGTTTCGTTTCCTGCCGGACGGTAGTGGTGACAACGCCGTCGACTGGACCTATCAGGACCTGGCCGTACACGCCGGAGTGCTGGCCGAGAAACTGCGGCGTGACGGGCTCACAGGTCATCGGGTGATGCTCGCGCTCGATCCGGGGCTGCATTATATTGCCGCGCTGTTCGGCATTTTCGCCGCGGGCGCGACGGCGGTGCCGTCATTCCCGCCCACCGGGCGCCGAGCGACCGATCGCTTCCTGTCGATTATCAGGGACTGCGCACCTGACGCGGTTATCACCGACGCGCGGTTCGCGGGGCGGACGGACGTTCTCACCGCCAGGCTTCCGCCGGCCACAACCCGCCCGGTGTGGCTGTTCGTCGAGGACACGGTCGCCATGCCGCACGGATCAGCCCGACCGGGCGCGGCAGCGGACCGCACCGTCACGGACGGTGCGGATCTTCCCAGTCTCGGTGCCGGCCCGGCGACACCCGCGCTGCTGCAGTACACCTCCGGTTCGACCGGCCAGCCCAAGGGCATCGTGCTGACCCACGCGAACCTGGTCAGCAACTGCCGGACGCTCGAAGCCAACACGGGGGCTGACCCGGAGCGGGTTGGCTGCTCGTGGCTGCCGCCTTACCATGACATGGGCCTGATGGGAACGATCATGCTGGCTCTGCACGGCGGCTGGCCACTTGTCATGCTTTCGCCAGCGCACTTCGTGCAACGGCCCTACCGGTGGCTCAAGGCGATCACCGACAATAAGGTGACCATCTCTGTCGGCCCGAACTTCGCGTTCGACCTGTGCGCTGAGACAGTCACCGACGACGAGCTGGCAACGCTGGACCTCAGCTCGCTGCGGCAGGTCTTCTGCGGCTCGGAGCCAGTTTCCCGGGCCACTCTCGATCGGTTCCGGGACCGGTTCTCCGGCTGCGGCTACCGGGAGTCCGTGCTCATTCCCTGTTACGGCATGGCTGAGGCGACTTTGTTTGTTTCGGGCCGGGCCGCGGGCAGCACGGTCCGCACCGAATGGCTCGACCGGGATGCGCTCGAGCACGGGCACGCCCGCCCGCTCAGCGCGGCTGACAGGAATGCCGCGGCGATCGTGAGCTGTGGTGTGGTCGCGGAAGGCCATGAGGTCGTCATCGTTAGTCCGGAAACCATGCGGCCTTTGTCCGCCGGCCGCGTGGGCGAAATCTGGATACACGGCCCGAACGTCGCTGCCGGGTACCTCGGCCAGCCCGAGCGGACCGCTGACACATTCGCCGCCCGGCTGGCCTCCTCGGCTCCGCCGGCTGATACCTCCGAGCGCCGCTACCTGCGTACCGGCGACCTCGGATTCCTGCTCGACGGCGAGCTGTTCATCACCGGTCGAATCAAGGATGTGATCGTCATCGCCGGACGTAACCTCTATCCTCAGGACATCGAAAGCTCTGTGCGCGGGGCACACCCCGCACTGCGGCGTGCCGCGGCCTTCTCCATGGACGATGACGGTGATACCGGAACCGAACGGCTCGTTATCGTCGCCGAGATCCGGGGGACAGCGCGACAGGCTGCCGCGCTGGCTGCGGAGATCCGCGACACGGTGGTAGCGGCCGTGACGGCCGACCACGGCGTCCGGCCTGCCGACGTCCAGCTCGGCCCGGTCGGTGTCATCCCCGTCACCACCAGCGGGAAGATCCGGCGCGACGCCACCCGGTCGGCGTACCGCCAGGGGCTGCTGGCCACGGCCACGGCCGGCCACGGACCAGGCCGCGAGCCCATCCCGGCTGTGACGGGATGCCCGGCATGACCTCCTGTACCGACACCGCGCCGGCCGTCCGGCCGCTGCCCGCCGGGGCTACCGGGGCTACCGGGACGCGGATCATCGCTCCCGGATCAGCCGGTACCGGTCCGGACACCGACGCCCTCGCCCGCAGAATGGCCTACGTCACCGTCGGGCTGCCGGCCCTCGGCGTGGTCGCGGCGATCGTCTTCGCCGTCCGGTACGGGTTCACCTGGACCGACCTCGGACTGCTCGCCGGCATGTACCTGGTGACGGCGTTGGGGGTGGAGGGCGGCCTGCACCGTTTCTTCTCCCACCGCGCCTTCAGCGCGGGGCCGGCGCTGACCAGCTTCCTGGGGGTCGCCGGCAGCATGGCGGCGCAGGGACCGATCCTGTTCTGGGTCGCCACCCACCGGATCCACCACGCGTTCACCGACCGGGACGGCGACCCGCATTCCCCTCGCCCGATCGGCGACGGTCGCCTCGCCCGGCTGCGCGGCCTGTGGCACGGCCATGTCGGCTGGCTGTTCACGATCCGCCGGGCCAACTGGAGCAGGAACGTGCCGGACCTGCTGCGGGACCGGCTCGTCATGAGACTGAACCGGTACTATTTCGGCTGGATCGTTCTCGGCCTTGCGCTGCCGGCACTGATCGGGGGCCTTGTCGACGGCCCACGCGGCGCCGTCGGGGGGCTTCTGTGGGGCGGGCTCGCCCGGATTTTCCTGCTTGACCAGGTGACTTGGGGAGTCAACTCCCTCGGCCACACGCTGGGCCGTCGACCCAATCCGACTCGGGACAACAGCCGCAACATCTCGCTGCTCTCTCCTTTCTCCGTCGGTGGCTCCTGGCACAACAACCACCATGCCCAGCCGGCCCTGGCCCAGACCCGGCACACCCGCTGGCAGCTCGACATCGCCGGGCTGTTCATCCAGCTGCTCGATGTCGCAGGTCTTGCCCGGGATGTGCGGTATCCGAAGAAATCCGGTCCGCGCGGAGATTCCGAGTAGATATTTAGGGGGACTGCCATGTCCTCGGCTACGGCCGAACCGCTCGCCGCGGGCATCGTGAAGCTCGACCCGGCCAGCCGGCGCATCAAACGGGTGACCGCGTTCACCATGATGGCGCTGCCTGGACTCGGTTGTGTCGCCGCGATCTACCTGCTGGCCAGCGGAATGTACGCGACGATCGACCTGGTGCTGTTCGCCGCGTTGTACTTCGTGCATATGGGTGGCATTACCATCGGTTTTCATCGCTATCTCGCCCACAAGACGTTCAAAACATCGCGGTTCTTCGAGGCGATCCTGCTGATCAGTGGTTCGATGGGCGGGCAGGGGCCGATCATGTACTGGGTCACCACCCATCGCCGGCATCACCGGTTCAGCGACGGACCGGGCGATCCGCACACCCCGAACCTGCATGGCGAAGGTGTCCGCAACAAGCTGCGTGGACTCTGGCACGCGCACATGCCGTGGATGCTCAGCGACGAGAGCTCCAGCTGGAGCCTGTGGGCGCCCGATATCATGCGCGACCGCCGGCTGTTCTTCTACCACCGGACCTACCAGCTCTGGATGCTGGCTGGCCTGCTCCTGCCGGCACTCATCGGGTTCGCCGCCGGCCGGACCGCCATGTCGGCACTGACCGGCCTCGTCTTCGGTGGCCTTGCCCGGATGTTCGTGGCGAACCAGGCCGCCTGGTGCGTCGGATCGATTTCCCACATGATCGGCGGCCGGCCATTCGACAACGGCGACCGCAGCGCCAACAACTGGCCGGTAGCCCTCGTCACCTTCGGAGAGGGACTGCAGAACAACCATCACGCGTTCCCGGGCTCCTATCGGCATGGCGTCCGTGCCTGGGAGCCAGATCTGAGCGGCTGGACGCTGGCCCTGCTCGGCAGCGCCGGCGTCGTCTGGGACCTGCGGTCTCCGGACAGAGCGACCATCGCGGCGAAACGGCAGGCAGCCGTCCGGCGCCGCGCGACACAACACGAATTGGACAGGAGCATGAAGATCCGTGTTCGGACGTAGGAAAACCAGCTCGGTACCCACCGGCCCGCTGACCGAGGAGTCGATCCGGCAGTGGCTGATCGGGGAGCTCGCACGGCGGATCGACACGCCAGCCGACCAGATTGACACCCGCAAGCCGTTCGAAGCGTACGGGCTTGACTCACGGGTCGCTGTTCAGGTCTCCGGGTCACTGGAAAAGATCGTCGAAAGGCGGTTGTCGCCCGGCCTGCTCTATGAGCACCCGACCATCGACGACCTGAGCGGTTATCTGGCCACGGAGCTACGC
>NZ_CAKJTP010000099.1:0-4565 GCF_917627335.1 Protofrankia sp. CiT1
GGACTTCGCGCTGCTGGCCCGTGAGACCGCGCTGGGGCTTGCCGCGCAGGGGGTCCGGTACGCTGAGATCACCTTCACGCCGTTCCTGCACATCCAGCGTGGTATCGACGCGGCCGAGGTCTTCGACGGGGTCGAGCGGGGCCGTCGGGAGGCCGAGGAGACGACCGGTATCCAGCTGCGCTGGGTCACCGACATCCCAGGCCTGCCCGGGATGGATCTGCGCCCCGCGGCCGAGGCGACGATCGAGTTCGCGTTGAGCCACCGTGGGTCGGTGATCGCGCTCGGGCTGGGCGGGTCCGAGGCCGGTGTGCCCCGGTCGCAGTTCGCGGACGTGTTCACCGCCGCGCGGGACGCCGGGCTGCACCGCGTACCGCATGCCGGCGAGACCACCGGGCCGCGCACGATCTGGGACTCCCTCGAGTATCTGCACGCCGAACGCATCGGTCACGGCATCCGCGCCATCGACGACCCGGTACTGGTCGACCACCTGCGGGCACAGCACGTCCCGCTGGAGGTGTGCCCGACATCGAACCTCCGTACCGGGGTCGTCGCGGACTATTCGGGGCACCCGTTGTCCACAATGATCAAAATGGGTCTGCCGGTCAGCCTCAACAGTGACGACCCGCCGATGTTCGGCACCACACTGCGCGATGAGTACCTGCATGCGCTGCGCGGTCTGGGCCTGACCCGGCGCCAGGTAGTTGATCTTGCGGTGGCCGCCGTCGACCACTCGTTCGCTCCCACCGCGCTCAAGGCCGCCATCCGCGCGGACCTCGCCGGAGTCGTCGAGGGCCTCAGCCTTTAGACACTCTGGGGATCGCGGGCGCCGGCGGTCGCGGGGAAGGAGCCACCGGCAACCCGGATGGCCAGCTCGTCACCTGTGTCCACCCCCGCCGGGTCGCGCACGATGGAGCCGTCGGCGGTCCGGCGCACCAGGGCATATCCGCGATCCAAAGTCGCGGCCGGTGACAGTGCGCGCAGCTGGGCGGATGTGTGGGCCAGCTCGCGCTCGGCCCCGGCGAGGATCTGCATCACGCAACGTAGCCCGCGGGACCGTAGCTCGTTGACAGACTCGCTCTGGCGGTCAAGTTCGCGGCCGGGCGCGGCCAGCACGGGACGGCCGCGTAGATCGGCCAGTCCGCGTTCCTCGTGCTTCAGCCGCTGTTCGACGATCCGCCTGGACCGGTCGCGCAACGCGGTGACCAGGGCGTGTTGTTCGGCCACGTCCGGCACGATCCGTTTCGCCGCGTCCGTCGGAGTGGACGCGCGGACGTCGGCGACGAAGTCGAGCAGGGGCGCGTCCTGCTCGTGGCCGATGGCGGATACCACCGGGGTGCCCGCCGCGGCTACGGCCCGTATCAACGCCTCGTCGGAGAAGGGCAGCAGGTCCTCCATCGACCCACCGCCCCGGGCGATGACGATGACGTCCACGCCGGGGATACGGTCGAGGTCACGCAGCGCGTCGATGACCTGTCCAACGGCGAGCGGCCCCTGGACCGCCACTTCCCGGGTCACGATGCGCACGGCGGGCCAACGACGGCGGGCGTTCTCGACCACGTCCCGCTCGGCCGCGCTCGCCCGTCCGGTGATCAGCCCGACCGCCTGCGGGAGGAACGGGAGCCGGCGTTTGCGGGCAGCGGCGAACAGGCCCTCCGCCGCGAGCACGCCGCGCAGCTGCTCGAGGCGCGCGAGCAGGGCGCCCGCACCGAGTGGGCGGATCTCCACGACAGCGAGCGCCAGCGTTCCCCGCGTGGGGTGGAAGGACGGCTTGCCCCAGACCACCACTCTGGCGCCATCGACGAGCCCGGCTCCGATCGCCTCACAGACGGCCCGCGGGCAGGTGAGCCGCAGCGACACGTCGGCGACGGGATCGCGCAGCGTGAGGAAGACGGTGGCGAGCCCGGGGCGGCGGACGATCTCGGTGAGCTGCCCTTCCACCCAGACCCGCCCAAGCCGGTTGACCCAGTCCCCGATCGCGCGGGAAATCGTGCGGACCGGCAGCGGCTGCTCCGGTGAGGAGGTGAGTGCCATCGAGCCACCGTAACGACGTGAACCGTCGATCCATGCACAAATCGCTTCGGGTGTCCTGACAGGTCGCCGGCGTGTGACGGTTATCGTTCGCTCCTCCGGCCGCTGCTGGGCCGCGTACACTTCCGGGCATGGGGCGGATCCTGTTGGCCAATCCGCGCGGGTACTGCGCTGGTGTTGACCGAGCGGTGCTGACGGTCGAGAAGACGCTGGAGCTGTACGGCGCTCCCGTCTACGTACGCAAGCAGATCGTGCACAATGCCCACGTCGTCAAGACGCTGGAGGCAAAAGGCGCGATCTTTGTGGACGAGACGGACGAGGTTCCTGCCGGGGCGACCGTGGTGTTTTCTGCCCACGGTGTCGCACCGTCCGTCCATGAGGAGGCGAGGTCCCGGGAACTGCGAACGATCGACGCCACGTGCCCGCTCGTGACGAAGGTGCACGGCGAGGCACGCAGATTCGCCAAGGAGGACTTCGACATCCTCCTCATCGGCCATGAAGGCCACGAGGAGGTTGTCGGTACCACGGGCCAGGCGCCCGACCGCATCCACCTGGTCGACGGCGTGGAGGATGCGGCGGCCGTCAAGGTCCGCGACGAGTCCAGAGTTGCCTATCTTTCACAGACCACGCTGTCGGTCGACGAGACCGAGACCACGGTGCACGCGTTGCGTGAGCGGTTCCCGCTGCTACAGGGGCCGCCGAGTGCCGACATCTGTTATGCCACCCAGAACCGCCAGGTCGCGGTCAAGGAGATCGCCGGCCAGGTCGAGCTGATCCTCGTGGTCGGGTCGCCGAACTCGTCGAACTCCGTACGCCTGGTCGAGGTCGCCCTTGACCACGGGGTGCCTGCCGCCTACCTGGTGGACGACGCCAGCCAGGTGGATCCGGCCTGGCTCGACGGGGTGGAGACCATTGGTGTGACCAGCGGGGCTTCGGTTCCTGAGGAGCTGGTCACCGAGGTGGTCGCCTGGCTCGCCGAACGCGGTTTCGACGATGTCGAGCAGGTGACTTCGGCCGAGGAGCATCTGCTGTTCGCGCTGCCCCCTGAGCTCCGCCGGGAAATCCGGGCCCGGGAGCGCGCGGCCAAGGTCTAGCCGACCGACGGACCAGGAGAACCGTTGGATCGGCACATCCGATCCAACGGTGCGATCGATCCAACCGGTGCAATGCGCGACCGCATCGCACCGGTTGGCTTTTCTGGTGTCACACCTGGGTGTTTTCTGGTGTCACGCCCGGGTAGCGGTGGCCACCGCTACCCGGGATCGTCGGGCTGGGCCGCCGGGCCGCTGAGCCACCATGAGGGAACGCAGCAGTTCCGCCTGGCTGTCAGCCTGCTGGGTGAGGGTGTGCCGAGCGAGCACGTTCGCCCGGGCGGCTATGGAAATCCGCTCGGCATAGCCCGGATTACCGAGCAGGTCGGTCAGCCGGCGGGTGAGATCGTCGACATCCCCCGCGCGGGCGAGCAGCCCGGTCACACCGTCCGTGACGATCTCTGGGATGCCGGCTGTCGGGAATGCGACCACCGGTGTTCCGCATGCCTGCGCTTCCAGAACGCTCAGCGGCAGGCCTTCCAGACTGGACGCGAGCACCAGCGCGTCGCATGCCCGCAGCAGACCGGCTATATCCGTGCGTGGGCCGAGGAAGCGTATCCGCACGCCCAGCAGGCTGGCGCCGAGCTCGCGTAGCGTCCTCGCGTGTGCCGGATCGAGGCTCGGCGCGCCCGCGACGGCGAGCTGTGCACGCGCGAACTGTCCGGGCAGTGAGGCCACCGCCCGGATCACGTTGTCCACGCCCTTGCGTGGGTCGAGCCGGGACAGCGCCAGTACCACGGGTGCGGACGGATCGGCCGCCAGCTGGGCGCGTACCGCGGGATCGGCGGGTCCCGGCCGCAGCGCGTCCGTGTCGACCCCGTTGCGGATCACCTGGGTACGGCGGGCTGCCGCGGGTGGCAATGACGCCGCCACCGCGTCGCTGACCGCCACCGACGCCTGCGCGCCGCGCACCGCCAGCCCCCGCAGCCGGCCGATCAGATCCGGTTCGTTCTCCTCATGCAGGTGCAGGACGACCGGCCGGTTCGTCAGCCGGCCCGCCAGCACGCACTGCAGATGCGACCAGTGGCTGTTCGCGTGTACTGCGTCCACGTCAAGGAGGCGGACGAGTGCCGCCGTGCGTCGGGCGAGCATGGCGGTCCGTCCGAACTCCCGGACCGCGCCGACGGGGCTGAACTGGCCATCCGGCGCGCGTATCCCGCGATCGTCGGGTGCGGGCAGCATGACGTGCAACAGCCCGGCCGCCCGCCATGCCTCGGCCGTGGCGCTGCCGGCGGGCGCCGCGAGGATCTGTTCGACCCCACGGTCGCGGAGCAGCGGCGCGAGCCGCAGCAGATAGCGCTGTGCGCCCCATAGTCCCTCGCCCTGCTCGACAACCAACAACCGGCAGCGGGCTGGTTCCCGCGGCATCCTTGCCGATGTGTCCGTCACGGCCGTGGGCGTGCTCACCGGTCCGCTCCTGACGCCGCCGGCCCCGGCACCGCCTCT
>NZ_CAKJTP010000099.1:4951-14837 GCF_917627335.1 Protofrankia sp. CiT1
CCTGTGCCGGCCGGCCCCGGGGAGGTCAGCAGATCGAGCGGGTCAGTGCACAGCAGGCCGATCGCGGCGGCCACGGCGGCCCGGGAGAAGCTGGCCGGATGGAAGGCCGCGGTGATCGACAGCGCGCCGCGCAGCTCGACGAACTTCACAGAGATGACGTCGTTGTCTCCGGGTGTGGACGCCGAGTACAGCTGAGGCGTGTCCGTACCGGGATCCGTGCCCGGCGGACCATCGACCCAGCCAAGCCGTTCGAAGCGCGGCACCCGGCCCAGATGGTTGAGCACCAGGCACGGGTGCGGCGGTGGATGGACGCCGGCCCGCGGTGGTGCTGCCGACGGCAGCCGCCGTCGGTAGCCGCGGGCGGCAATGAGACACAGCGTGGCCAGCGGCCGGCCAGAGGCAACCGTTTCGCGCAGTGCCCGGCTGATGGCGACCGGATCGACCGGATCGACCGGGAACATGCGCAGACCCACCGCGAAGTTGCCCGCGACGTTTGCGTCGGCTGGCAGGAAACGCCGGTTGTCAACCAGTGTGAACAGGCCCGCGCTGGCGGGTGTGCCCAGCCCGCAGCGGTCGAACGCGACCCGGGCCGCGGCGAACATGACGGCGGCGCTGGTCGAGCCGGGGGCGTGGGCATCGCGCCACTCCCGGATATCCGCCAGCGTCGACACGGGGCTGTGCCGTGCGACAACCGCCAGCGCCGGCGCAGCCGGCCGGCTCGGAGCGGCCGTGGATGTTGCGGCTGTGGATGTCGTGGTTGTGGATGTTGCGGCCGGTGCCCGCGCGGTGGATGCGGGCGGTGGGCCACCGGCTGCGCGCCTGGACCGCGGCGGTGCCGCCGGTGGTCCGCTCGGCCGCGGACCGCGCAGCATCGCCAGCAGGCGGCGCGGATCACGACCGCAGAAGTGGATGAGTGCGCGTAGCAGCGGCAGCACCGTCTCGTCCCTGGTCAGCGCTACCGGTGGGTCGCCGTCGAGGCCGGCGCGCAGCAGGTCGGGGAAGGCGTTCGTACTCAACCAGCCGTCGCCGAGACAGTGGGCTATCGACAATGCCGCGTACCGGCGTCCGACATAGAGCTGGAACGGCAGGGTCGGCACAGCGGATGCGTAGAGGCGTTCGATATGGCCGGTGAGGTCGTCCGGGTCGGGATCGTCCATCGGGACAATCATCGTCACGCAGTGCCGGCGTATCTCGGCGGTCGGGGTCGGCCGCCACCGTGTCGAGCTCGGGTCGAGCGTACGGAACAGCCGGTGGCCGGGTTTCATGGTGAACAGTTGTTCCGCGGCCACCCTGACCGCGGCCACGTCCGGCATGTCGGCCGGGCCGGCGAGCATGATGTGCCGCCGGCCTATCCAGGCACGGTCACGACCGGCCATACGCATGAAAGCTCCTCTCTTTTCCGTCGTTATGGATTCCGCTGTTACGGACGCGGGCACAGCGACGTCGCTGTTGTGGCCACCGTCGTTGTGGCCACCGTCGTTATGGCCACCGCCGTTGTGATTGCTGGTGTTGTGGCCACTGTTCAGACGCACTCTCAGCGCGGGGCGGCTGAGCATGATGGCGATCATCGCCGTGACGCTCTGCCCCGCAACCCAGGCGAGACCGACACCGGGCAGCCCAAGCGGCTGGGCGAACTGCCAGACACCTACGGTTATGATCATCGCGGGGATGGCCTGCAGGACGACGATCCGGCCGGCCTGCCGCCGTGCCCGCGCCGCACAGACGGCCAGTACCGTCACCGCGCGGGCCATACCGCCGAGCAGCAGCAGACGCAGCAGGGTGGTGGCCTGCTCGGCGTAGGTCGTCCCGAAGATTTTCAGGATCGCTGGAGCCGCGGCGATGCCGGCGGCACCGACCGCCGCGACGACCGGGAGAACCCGGCGCAGGACGGCCGTGTGCAGGGCGTCGACGTTGGCACCGGGCTGGGCACCCTCGACCGTCAGCGAGATCCCCATCCCGATGGTGATCAGATCGACCGATACCGTCAGCATCCAGGCGATGCCGAACGCGCCGCCGGCCGTCGAGCCCATCCTGACCACGACGAGTACCGGCAGGAAGGTCGTCGCGACCTGGGCGAAGAGCATTCCTACGGCGTCACCGGACAGGAAGCGAAACATCTCGGTAGTCCCGCCCAGCGTTTCGCCTGCCGCCCTGCCCCCCGTGGGGCGGGACGGCGGCAGCAGCCGCGTCCACAGCAGCCAGGAGACAGCCGCGATGAACACCACCGGCGGCAGCGCCCATGAGCCGAAGAGACTGAGTGCGCCGCTCTGCCCGCCCGCGGCCAGCGCCGCGAGCACCGCCAGCTTGGTGGCGCTGTAGGCGACGTTTTCGATCGGCACCCAGAGCGCGGCGCGCAGGCCTGTCAACACGCTGTCCTGTAAGGAGAAGATCGACCAGAGCACGACCGCCAGCGTGAAGCCGATCGCGGCGCTGGGACGTCCCAGCACCGCGAGCGCTGGACTCATCCTGGGGATCACCAGTACGAACACCGTGCCCAGCAGCAGGCTCGCACCGGTCGCCACGCCGTATCCGATCAGTACCAGGCGCCGGGCGGATGCCCCGGCGCCTGGGAGGAACGTCGCGAACGCGCCGCCGAAGCTGAACTGGGCAAGCGTTGACAGCGCGGTGAGCGCCGCGACCAGGGCGGTGGCCGCGCCGACCGTGGCCGGGGTGGCGGTGCGCGCGGCGAGAATCCAGTACGCGCTTCCCAACAGGGAGGACACTCCACTGTTGACGACCAGGGCCAGCCCGTTGCGGTAGAGGACGCCGCGCCGGGCAGTGGCTTGCGCAGGCCGTGTTCCCGGCGCCGGATCCGCCGGGCGAGCGTTCCCGCGAGTCATCCTGTGCCGGCCTCGCTGTCGCTGATCATGGTAGGGGTATGGGTGGCGTCCGGAGTGCCCCGGCACGCCGGCGGTCATCATCGGCCTGCCTGGTAGGAGTAGATGCGGGCAGTCGGGCTGGTGAAGAAGGCCTGGAAGCGTGGCGAACGCGCGACCGCCTGCTCCAGGGAGCCCAGCGCTCCCGGTGGGGCGAGCCCGAAGACCTCGGCGTAGACCTCCTGCGAGGTTGTGAACGCGAGATAACCGTGCGTGGAGTACTGCCGCAGCACCGCGACGACGCCATCGAGGTCAGCCGCGCCCAGCTGGCGGTGGCGGAACCCGGCCGTGTGCAGCAGGTTGGGGTCGTCGTCACTGCTCGGACCCCGAAATTCCGGGTACCTGGGGCCGTACCGGAGCGGGAAGTCGGGGCCGGCGAGAAGAAGCACCGACCCGGCTTCGGCGTGGGCGTCGAAGTAGTCGGCGGCCCGGACGGTGTCCGGAGTCATGATGTTGATTTCTTCCTGTCCGGTGAACGCGGGCAGGAACATGGCGACCAGAGCGCCGGTGACGGCGCTGACCCGCGGCGCCTGGCGCAGGCGCCACACGCCGCCGGTGGGCTCCAGGGCGAGGGCGCCGAGAACAGCCGCGAACGGCAGGGCGAACAGGACGACCCGAAGCGACGCCTCGCCGCCGTAGTTCTGAGCGAACACGATCCCGACGGGAACCACCGCGAGCAGCAGCGGGATCCCGGCCACGCGGTTACCCCGGCGCAGATCGCGCCAGGCGCCGATGACGGCCAGCAGCCCCACGGAAACCGTCAGCGCGTACCCGGCGCGCGCGTTGAAGATTTTCCCGGGCAGCGGGGAGAACTCGTGAACGTGCGCGTTCGTCGCGTTGGCCACCGGGTTCGTCCCGGAAAGCAGGCCGAAGGTGTGCTGGACGTAGCCGAGGTTCGGCACCAGCCAGGCCAGCGTGAGCCCGGCCAGTACAGCGGTGAGCCACCGCGGCCGGACGTATCCCGCGGCGCTCAGCGCGCCCATCCCGGCAACGAGCAGATAGGGGGTGAGCTGGTGACTGACGACCACCGCCGCCTGCAGCACACATATGATCGTTATAGCTGCCCGCCGTGCCGGGCCCGGGGGCGTCCCGGCCAGGTGTGATGATCGCGGCCCGGTCAGGAACCGCAGCGCGACCAGATACAGACCGAGCCCCATCGTGAGCCCGAATGCCTGCGGCGCGAAATAGCTTTGTCCCACCCAGTTGGTGATGACGAAGAGGAAGGCGGCCGTGGCGGCGGTACGGGCACGACCGGTCAGCGTCCGTGCGGTCGCGGCGACTATTCCTGCCTGGACAAGCGGAAAGAAAACCTCGGCCCAGGCCGCGTACGTCACCGGATTCCGCTGTCCGGCGAGCTGGCCGAACAGCGCGGCAACCGCAAAGAATCCCGGCCACCGATGGTAGATGTCGATCCCGGGGTCGATACTGCCGTGCACATCGATGTACCGGACGACGCCGATGTGTTTGTACACCCAGGGGTAGTGCGGAACGTCCGTGCACAGTGGCACCGTCCCGTAGAGGATGACCACGGTTGCCGTGAGGAAACCGGCGAGCAGCCACGGGCTCGGCCGCCGCTGGCAGAGCGCGGCCGCGTACCCGACGACCACCAGGGCGAGTCCGGCGTACCAGCGCACAGGCAGGGCTGGTGGCAGCCCGTAGTCACCGAGGGAGTCCACCCGGATGTCGCCCAGTGACGTGGCCCATAGGAGGACGCCGGCAATGCCCACCGCCGTGGTCGGTGCGAGCCTGCCCAGCGCACGCACCGCTGCCGAGGCCTGGGCGGCCGCTGCCGTTGCCGGCGGGACCGCCAGCCAGCTCAACCGATGGATCGGCGGGCTGGCGGTCATCCCTGGCGCCGTTCGTGCTCGTGGCGCTGTTCGTGCTCCCTGCGCTGTCCGTGCTCGTGGTGCCGTTCATGGTCCCGGCGCCGATCCGGGGCCGTCGCGGAGAGCTCGCCGAGCGCCCGCCGAAGATCCCAGGCGAGCACCCCACCGGAGGCCAGCCCAAGGCAGAGCAGCAGCGCCGTGGGGTTCCACCAGCCCACCTCGACGGTGACCACCGCCAGCAGGGTCAGCATCGCGAGGCTCACGCTCACCGTGACCGCGAGCCACGTCAACGCGTCGTCAAGGCGCAGGGTGGTCAGCGCCGCCGCGCCTGGCAGCAGCGCCGCCGCCAGCACAGCCAGCACGGCCCGCACCGGTGAGTGCGTGCCGCTGAGGGCCATCAGCAGGGTCAGCGCGGCAAGTGCCAGCAGGGCGCAGTCCACCGCGCATCGACGCCGTGGTTCGATCATGCATCCGCCCTCGTGTTCATCAGGTCACGCCGATGACAGCTGGCTGGCATCGGCGCCGACCGGGCCGGACCAGGCTCACCGCCAGCGGGCGGGTATGCGGTGGGCGCCGTGTCACTGGTGAGCGGGGCCGGGCGGTGCCCGTCGTCGGGGCCGTCATCCCGGTGGTCGCCTTGGCTGTCGCCCTGGCCGCCATCCCGGCCACCGCGGTGGCATCCGTTCACCGCCATGCTGGCGCTGGCGGCCGGTCGTGAGCCGCTTGGTGGCGGGACCGCAGATAACAGACTGGACCCGCGGCCATACCGGCGAGTTCGCGCAACCAGAGCCGACGCATGGGCAACGCGGCCGGTCCGGCCAGCCGGTGACCAGCGGCCAGCGGCCCGCGCGTGCCGCCAGCGGACGCGGTGACTGCGCGCCCGGTCCGTCGCCGGGTCGTCCGCAGATGGCCAATCCCGGCGGGAACCGCGACGAGCAGGCCCCGGGCCGTGGCTGGGTCCAGCAGGTATTTGCAGAGGAACGAGGTCAGCCCGGTGCCGTAGCCAAAAAGCTGCCGGCGCAGCGCGTCCAGCTCAGCCCGGTGACTGTGCCAGACGAGTGCCGCCGGCTCATAGGCCAGGGCGTGCCCGGCAAGCAGCACGCGGACGAAGACGTCGAGGTCCTCACCGCCAGCTGACGCGGTGCCGGCGCCGAGCGCCTCGTCGAAGCCACCGAGGGCGAGCAGGACATCGCGGCGGAACGCCATGTTTGCCCCAGTGCCGAACGCCCCCGCGCTGTAGGGGTACAGCGGGCTCGGCCGCCGGGACCGATCAAGGTCGAACAGCGCCGGCCGGCAGTTCGTCGCCCATGACACCCGGGCGTCGAAGTAACGTTCCGCCGGGCTTGCCAGGGTGGCCGCGGCCACGAGCCCAGTGACGCAGGCGACATCGGGCCGGCGCTCGAAGCCGCGTACCAGGCCGCGGATCCAGTCGGCGTCCACGGTCACGTCGTCGTCGGTGAAGGCGACGATCGTGCTGCTTGCCGCTGTCAGGCCCGCGTTGCGTGCCCGGGAGAGCCCAGGCCGTGGCTCCAGCACGTACCGGAACCGGGGGTCGCCGGCGGCCTGGGCGTCGAACACGCTTCGGGTCGCCGGGTCGGTCGGGGCGTTGTCGACGATGATGACGTCGAGCCAGGGCCAGTCGAGCGCGCGTAACGAGACCAGGCTGGCGGCGAGCTGGGCCGGCCGGTCACGGGTGCAGACCACAACGCTCACCGCGGGGGCCGAGAGCAGCCGGCGGCATGCGTGACCGGCGGCCAGCGGGCCTGCCGGTGCCGGGCACGCCGGTGGCTCCGGGTCCGGGTCCGGACCCGGCAGCTGGTCGAGTCCGTCGATGCCCAGGTGAGCGCGGATGGCCTCGCCAAGGTCGCGGCTGGCCATGGCCCGCAGCGTCAGGTCGTCGAGGACGTCCGTGTCGAGATCGACGGACAGGAAGCCGAGCGGTGTGCCGTGCAGGCGGATCAGAAGCCGGGCTTCGCGGTACGGCGTGGCGGCGGTGTCGAGCAGCTCAGCGGGAAGAGCCATCGGTTCGGTGAGTTCCACCTCCCCGCACCAGATCCGTGCTGTCGTGGCTGCCGGTGCGGTTCGGGCCGCCTGACGGCCTCGCCGGCCACTGACCGCATGCGCGAGGTGGGCGGCCGGCCCCCGGGTGAGCCCGGTCACCGTCGCGGCGGGCAGCGACGATGGACAGCCGCGCGGCTGATGCCGCGGCTCACCAGAACGGCGGGCCGGCTCATCAGGAAGGCGGGCTGGGCTGCCAGGACGCCGCCAGCGCAACCACCGGCCATGGACATATCCGGCTGTGGTGATCCCCAGGCCCGCCACGGTGACGCCCGCACGCGGCCAGCGCCGCGGTGTGGCCAGGTCGCGGCACAGCGCCCGGGGGAGCACGCGGCGCACGTAGTCCTTTTCGCTGGCGAGTGCCGCATCGCGGCCGACGCTGTGGGCGACCGCGGCTTTGGAAAGGCCTTCGGCATAGCAACGGGCCCGGAAGTACCGCCAGGTCGTACGCTCCCGGGTGACCCGATGGCTTACCCGCGCGAGCGGTTGGTAAAGCATGATCATCGTTGGGTCATGGGCGCGCAGCCGGATGGCGAGCTCGGTTTCCTCGCAGCCCAGCGGCCGGGACCCGAGCCGGCCGAGTCCGTCGGTGAAACCGCCCACCTGGTCGAAGACCATCCGCCGGAACGACATGCCGGCACCGATTGGGTTCCGGACCGGTGCGCTGGCAGTGGGAAGTCCCTGGTAGCTACAGCCGACCACCCAGTCGAATTCCGGTGGGAACCAAGGCGGGCGGCTCGACGGCCAGCGCGGCTCGGCCAGCCCGCCGACACCGGCGACGGCCGGGTCCGCATACGGAGCCAGGAGGTTTGCCAGCCATGATGGTTCAGCCTCGGCATCGTCGTCGAGAAAGGCGATCACATCGCCGGTGGCGGTCGCGATACCGGTGTTACGGGCTCCGGACAGACCGTTGCGACCGCTGTTGAGCACGACCTGGACGCCGGACAGACCGGCAGCCGCGCGCTGGTGGAGCCTGGGATTGTGGTCGATGACCACGATGACTTCGTGGGGGGGAACGGTCTGGGCCGAAAGACTTGTCACGGCCCGCTCCAGATCGGCCCACCGCTCTTCGGTGTAGGCACAGATGACGACGGACGCGCACGCCGCGGGCCAGCTGGCGTCGTCCGGTTCCTCGTCGCGCCCGCGGTCTGGCCAACTGGCCGGGCCGCGGGCCGCCGGAACTGGCGCCGTTTGCGTCCGCCGTCCGCTGACGGCCGTCATGCGTAGGTCGCCGAGGCGCTGCCGGCCCGGTCCGGCTGCTCTGGGGCGTCTGCCTGGCGGGGAAGGGCGGTGGCCGGCGGAGCGGCGGATGCCGCGGAGTGGCACCCGGCCGCTTGACCGATCAGCGGGTCGCGTCGGTGCAGCCGTTCGGACAGGATCGTGCGCAGTACCCGCAGGCCGTCGCTGCTGGCTCGCAGGTTTGACTCGCCGTGCACGCGAGGGCGTTCGAAGCTGCCGACCTCGGTGATGCGCAGGCCGGCCGCGGCGACTCGCAGCATGATCAAAGTCTCGATCTCGAAGCCGTCACCCCACTGGCGAGTTCCGTTGTGCTGGCCGGGTGTGAGGCCCAGCGCCGCGAGACACGTGCGGGAGAAGGCGTTGTAGCCATAACAGAGATCGGTGAAACGCTGGCCGAACAACCGATTGGCCAGGAAGCACAGAGCGCGGTTTCCCAGCTGCCGGGCGCGGGTGATGTCGGCGCTTCCGCCGCCGTGGGCGAAACGTGTTCCCTTGGCGAAGTCCGCGCCATTGCGAAGAGCGTCGAGGAAGGCAGGGATCTCGCTGGGGTCCGCCGAGCCATCGGCGTCCAGCATGACGATGAAATCGCCGGTGGAAGCGGCGAAGCCACAGGCGAGAGCGTTCCCTTTACCACGTCTGGTTTGGCGCACGACGATTGTGTCGGGACGGATTTCGCAGGCGACACGGATGGTGTCGTCAGTGGACCGGCCGTCCACCAGGATAATTTCCGCGTCGGGCGGTAGCCGCCGGAAGACGCCAGGTATGTTCTTCGCCTCATTGAGCGTTGGAATGACGATGCTAACCGAGAGGGGGGCCACTGGACGCCGCGACGTCTCGAACAACGGGTATCCTCCGATTCGGGCCAGGCGGAAAAGGTTGTGGCGGAGCCGACCTGCTCTTCGGGCGTCGCCTCGGCCTCGGGCACGCGACAGACGCCGCAGGGGCGCCCGCGATGCCCCCTGGCGGCGGTGCCATCGTGGGGGATGCCCGTCAGGTCGTCAGCTGAGATCGAAGAGTCGACGCGGTCGGCTTGGCTCGTGGTGCCAGGTCTCATGTGCTGGTGTTCCGGGGGTGTTGGCGGCGCGAAAAGTGATGATCGTGCTGGTGCCTACAGGGCGAGCGCCGCCGATTCGACAGCTGATGTACGGCAGCAGCCTTGTCGACGTTCGGCCTTGCGTCCGTACACCGTTGCCCCCTTGTACGTTCCGCACCGTCCACGATCATTTTGTTGCTGGCTGTCTATATCATCGGACAGTGTGTATCTCGGCACGGGGAACATATCACATGACATCACTACTGGTTGTGTAAGTGTCACCGAAGGTTGGCATCGCTGCGTGTGACGGGGTCACTTATCGTTTAATGATGCTGAGAATTCTTGTGTTCCAGTAGTGGTCCGCTGGCGTGCGGCGGGGCAGCGGAGATGTTGCGGAGGTCTTTGGTTGGCTATCTGGCGATAAAGAAAACAAAGAAAAACCTGTCCTCGGCGGCCGCGTCCGCCGAGCTGCCGGCACCTCCCGTGCCAGCCGCCGCGTTCAGATGATCTTTTCTGTGCCCAGGGCGGTACACTGGCCGGCGCGTCCGGGCTGCCCCCGCGGCGGTCAGCCGCGTCGACGAGAGCGGACGCGGGAGAACGCCGGGCACGAACAGCGCCCACAGTCCGAGCCGCGCCGGTAATGTCGGTGATGGTCACGAAAATGGCCGCAGCGGCAGGTGGCCCACCATGTGGTCAGGCGTTCCCGAAGTTCGCGGGGCGCGTTGCTCGGCACGGTGGAAACGGTACCGGACGGCCATGGGCAGCTGACCACGACGTTCCTGCTGCCTTGCTGTACGGCGCCTCGACCAGGCTCCCGGGCGATTTTTCTACTGCCGCAACCAGGACGCACCTGA
>NZ_CAKJTP010000099.1:15081-16375 GCF_917627335.1 Protofrankia sp. CiT1
ATCGGCCGCCATCCGGCGGGCACGCCCTAACCACTCGGCCGACGGCGATTCCTCGTGGCCTTGAGCGCACGTTGACGGTCGCGCCGGGCGACCCGGGCATGCCGCGCCCGGACCACCGCTATGAGTACGACGGCAAAGAACCCAAGGAGAAGCACGGGGGCTCGAAGAATCAGATCGGAGCTAATGCTGATCACTTTGTTCTTTATTCCACCACCAGCGCTGCCGGCGGCCGGATGCGCAAATCCGATACCGATGGCTATCAGCGCATAAACGAGCGGTGGTGTGATAACGATGCCGAGGAGGTCGTCGGGATGCACCCGGGTGGCGGCCAGGACGCAACCGGCGACGAACAGAACGCCGAACACCACGCCCAGGGAGCCGGCCAGGACCACATCGATGGCGGCTCCGGCTGTTCCGGCCAGGAGGACCAGGAGAGCGGCTCCGAGCACGGTAAGGCCACGCCGGCTGCCCGTAACCACGGTAGGCGTGCCTGCGCCGCCTCGCCGAGCCGGGATTCGTCCGCGCTGTCCGGTCGGGCCTCCGGCCCGGTCGGGGGGACCGGCCGACGGGCGAGGCGGCGGCGAGCTCACTTGGGCAAGGTACCGCCCGGAGCCGGGCCGTGTGTCACCGGCGAGTTGTCGCACCCTGTGATAACGCTAGTGACATTACTTTCAGTGTTTCTCCACGTGCTTTCGGCAATGTCTGTGGCGTTCAGCGGACGAGCCGCGAGCTGGGCGGTGCCTCGGCGGGGCCGGCGAGCTCCGCCGCGGACAGGGCGCGTACACCGGATTCAACGCGCGCAGGCGTGGCCAGCACGCTGTCCACCACCTCCATAGCGGCAAGCTGTCGTGCCGGTACCAGCACACGGCTCTCCAGCGATCCGACCGCGGCGTTGAAGTCGGTCACGGTCCGGCCGATCGAACGGCCGAGCCGGTCCACGTGCTCGCCGAGGGTGCCAAGGCGGGTGTACAGGTCCCGGCCAAGCTCGAAGATCTCCCGGGTGCGGGTGGTGAGCGCCTCCTGCGTCCACGCGTGGGCAACAGTCCGCAGCATTGCGATGAGCGTGGTCGGCGTCGCGATGACGACCTTCTTCCTGGCGGCATGCTCCAGCAGCGCTGGGTCCTTCTCGAGCGCGGGGGCGAGGAAGGCTTCAGCGGGTACGAACAGCACCACGAACTCCGGGCTGGCGGAGAACTGCCGCCAGTACGCCTTCGCCCCGAGCGCGTCCACATGAGCGCGCAGATGCCGTGCGTGGGCGCTGAGCCGCTGGTCGCGGATGGTTTCGTCCGGGGCC
>NZ_CAKJTP010000100.1:0-13344 GCF_917627335.1 Protofrankia sp. CiT1
ACATCCAGCGTGCTTCCTAGGATCTTGTTCGCTGGATGGCCGAACAGTGATTCGGCCTCGGTGTCCCACGACCGCACCACGCCCTCGGTGTCGGCCACGACGACGGTAAACGGCTCCATCAGTCTTTCCCCCTCTTCCGCGCCGGGTGGCCCACGAATGGGCGGTCTCTGGCGGTCCGTGCACCGCCCGCCTCGTGCCGGGACCCCAAGCAGGGGTTCGAATCGGGCCGTTGGGGCAGGTGAGGAGCCTGGCCAAATTATGATCAATTTTACCGAATCCCCTGCCTGTTCCCAGCAGAATGCGGGCGGTGCGCTGACCCTCTGAATCCGAACTTCAAGATATCGAAGGCCGCACGCGCCGCTACTCGGTGGTCTTCGGATGGGCAGCGCCCGCACGAGTGATCCAAACCCACTGCTTCTCGTCGTCGACGCAGTACCAGATCCTGCCACCTCCGGTGGCTGGCGGGTTCCCGCTTGCGTGGACAGTGACCTTCAGGTCCGTTGTCCCGAAAGCGGGAGCCTCCAACCGGCCGAGAGACAGACCGGTTCCCGGGCTATGCCCGCGGCTGGGGACGATGTATCGCCGTGATCCGCACTGGGAGCCGCTGGGATGAGCCTGCCCCTCCCTCGCCACCAGATCAGCCGTACCAGATCAGCCATACCAAATCAGCCGTACCAACCTTCAGATCATCCGAACACACAGCGGAAGCGCCGACAGCACTCACAGTTCACACGTCATCCTCGTTTCACGGACAGGAGCACACTCTGGTATCACGATCGCTACATCTGGGTGAAAACGGACCGTCGGAAGAGGTGGGCTTCGGTGATGGCCGACGACGTGGCCTCAGCGGTTCTCGACGCGCTGCCCATCGCGGTCGCCGTGCTCGACTCCGACGGCACGGTGCTGCGGCTCAACGAGGCGTGGCGACGCGGCGGCGCGACCGGTACCGCCCTCGTCCCCGTCGCGCCGGGCGGGAGCTGGCTTGCCGCATGCGCGGCCGCGAGCGCGCACCTGCCATACCTCGACCAGCTCGCAACCATCACCAGGCAGCTGCTGGACAACCATCGCGGCCGCCCCCACCTGGAGGTCCGCTGTCCGGGACCGCGCGGTCCCCGTTGGCTGCTCGTACGGTTACGCCCGCTCATGGGCGGCCAAGGGCTCGTCGTCCTGGTGGATGACATCACCGAACGGCGTGAGACCGAGGAGAAACTGCGCCATCACGCGACGCATGACATGCTTACGGGCCTCGCGAACCGGCTGGCGGTGACCGAACGGCTCGCCGAGCTCAGCAGCGGCTTCCCGGCTCAGCCGACTGACCAAACCAGCGGCAGGGACGATCTCCATCCAGCCGCTTTGTTCTTTCTCGACCTGGACTCCTTGTGCACAATCAACAATACGTTCGGCTACCGCATCGGTGACATGGTCCTGCGGGCCACCGCGGCTCGGCTGGCCTCCGCGCTGCGTCCGGCCGACCTGTTGGCCAGATGGGGAGGGGACGAGTTCGTGGTGGTGGCGGGCCATCTGACCAGCACGGACGCGGCGGTCCTGGCCGAGGCGCTGACCCACTCCCTCACCGAGCCGCTCGCCATCGGCGGGCATCGGATCACAGTGTCGGTCAACGTCGGGATGGCCCTGCTGGACGCCGCCACCGGGTCCAGCAGCCAGCGGCGGTCAGGGCGCTCCCGATCCGATGAACCACCTTCCCCGGACGCCGTCGAACTCGTCGAGCTGGCGAGCGAGACACTTGTCCGCAGCCGGACCCAGCGCCGCCACCGGCCGCGGCCACGCCTGTAGCAGCCCATAGCACAAGGCCCGTTATGTCGGTATCAGGACGTATCGTATGGCTATGCGCCTGACGCTGACGGTGTCTGACCCGGCTCACGACGTCAGCGCGGACGTCCTCCTGGACGCCGACCCGGACACGCCGGTCAGCGCGGTCGCCGATACCCTCACGTGCCGTCTCCGACCGTCCGTCGCGGCGGGCAGGCCAGACCTGTTCGTCGACGGCCGGCTCGTTACCGGAGCGCTCTCCCTCGCCGAGTCCCCGATCCGCGAGGGCACTGTGATCAGCCTCGACTCACCAGCGGGCTGGCTGACAGGGGAACCGCCCGGCCTGATCGAGGTCCGGGTGATCGGCGGACCGGGCGCGGGCGTGGTTCACCGGCTCGGGCCAGGTGAGTTCGCCGTTGGTTGCGGGGCTGCCTGTGCCATCCGGCTGGACGATCCCGGCCTCGCGGCCGAGGCGATGACAATCACGGTGATGGCGGACGGCTCGTGTCGCCTCATCCCCGCGGCCACCCATCCTGATCAACAGCCTGCCGCCGTGCTCGTCAACCGCGAACCGCTACAGGCCCCGATCGATCTCCCAGCCGGCGCCCAGATCGCGATCGGGTCCGTCCTGCTGGAGATGGGCACGCCGAGCCAGGCTGATGCCGCGCTCAAGCCGTCCGACGACGGGATGGCCCTCGATTTCAACCGGCCGCCCCGGTTGCTCCCGCCGCTGCGCCGGACACGCTACAAGCTGCCCAGCGAGCCCTCGGAACCGGAACGGCGCCCGATGCCGATCCTCATGGCGCTCATGCCGCTGGGCGCGGGCGTCGCGATGGCACTCCTGTTCCGACAATATTACTTTCTGCTAATGGCCGTCATCGGCCCAGTAGGCATGATCGGGATGCACGTCTCCAGCGACCGGCACGGCAGGCGCAGCTACCGTAAACAACTGGCCGACTACCATGACAGGCGGGAAGAGGTCGAGACCGACGCGCGCCAAGCGCTGGTCAGCGAACGCTCAGCCCGGCGCGCCGACTTCCCCGATCCGGCGACCGTCCTGCTCACCGCCGTCGGGCCGCGTGGACGCCTGTGGGAACGCCGCCGGGACAATCCCGACTACCTGTGCCTGCGGCTGGGCACCGCCGACCTGCCCAGCGAGGTCGTGATGGAGGACCCGGCCGCTCCGGAACACAGACGCGAGATCACCTGGACGGCGCCGGACGTCCCGGTGACGGTAGCTCTGCCCGAGCGGGGAGTGCTGGGCATCGCCGGCCGCGGCGACCTGCCCCGGGTGCTCGCCTGCTGGCTGATCGCCCAGGCCGCGACCCTGCACAGCCCACGCGACCTGGCGATCTACATTCTCACCGACAGCTCCGGTGAATCCGCTTGGCAGTGGGTGCGCTGGCTTCCGCACTGCCGTCCGAGCGAAGGCCAGAACACCACCGTCCTACTCGGGAGCGACGACGAGTCGCGGGCCCGGCGCATCGGCGAGCTGATCAATCAGGTGGCAGCGCGGGCGGCCACCCGGGCGAACTCGACCGGCATGAACCCGCTCGGCGACAGCCCGGACGTACTGGTCGTCATGGACGGCGCGCGCCGGCTGCGGTCCGCGCCCGGAATGATCTCAATCCTGCGGGACGGACCCGCGCTGGGCATCCACTCGATCTGCCTGGACCACGACACCCGGTACCTGCCGGAGGAGTGTCAGGCCGTGGCCGAGGAAACCCGCACCGGGCTGTGCCTGGTGGAGATGCATACCGAGATCGTCCGTGACGTCCGCCCGGATCTCGTCTCGACCGCGCTGCCCGCCGATCCCCACGCCGTGGTGACGGCTGGCAGGGCCGCGGCCTGGTGTGCACGGCTCGCCCGCGCCCTGGCACCGGTCCGCGATGTCGGCGGGGACGACGAGGCGACCATCCCGAGCGCAGCCCGGCTCCTGGACGTGATCGGCCTGGAGCCACCAACCGCGGCCACGGTGGCCGCTCGCTGGCTTGTCTGCCCGCGTAGCACCACCTTCCCAGTGGGCCTCTCGTTCGACGGCCCGTTCGCGCTGGACCTCCGCCGGGACGGCCCGCACGGGCTGATCGCCGGCACCACCGGATCCGGCAAGTCCGAGTTGTTGCAGTCGATCGTTGCGTCGCTCGCCGTCGTGAACCGGCCGGATGAAATGACGTTCGTACTCATCGACTACAAGGGCGGCAGCGCCTTCGCCGACTGTGTCCGGCTGCCGCACACGGTCGGCATGGTCACCGACCTCGACACCCACCTGGTGACCCGAGCGCTGGAGTCGCTGTCGGCCGAGCTCCGCCGGCGTGAACGCATCCTGGCCGACGCGGGGGCGAAGGACATCGAAGACTACGCCCTGCTGGCCACCACGGGGACGCGGCGCACACCGGCCAGCCCGCCGTCAACACCGTTGCCCCGCCTGTTACTCGTGATCGACGAATTCGCCTCGCTCGCCCGTGAACTGCCCGCCTTCGTTACCGGCCTGGTCAACATCGCGCAGCGTGGCCGTTCGCTCGGTATCCACCTCCTGCTCGCGACGCAGCGTCCCGGCGGGGTGGTGTCGCCCGAGATCCGCGCGAACACGAACCTGCGGATAGCATTGCGCGTCACCGACGCCTCGGAGAGCTCCGACGTCATCAACGCGCCGGACGCCGCGCGCATCTCACCGTCCGCCCCCGGCCGTGCCTACGTCCGGCTGGCGCACGCGTCACTCGTCCCGTTCCAGGCCGGCCGGATCGGTGGTCGCCGGCCGGCCGCTGCCAGTGCCAGTGCCAGTGCCGCTGTCGGTGCTGCTGTCGGTGCCGGTGCCGCCGGTGTTCGTGGAAACATCGCCACACTCGGTGCCGGGCCGCGAAAAGATGATCTAGAACAGCCCTGGGTGACTGAGCTGACCTGGCCCGCGTTGGGCCAGCCCCCACCAGCACCACCACGGCTACGAACATCCAGCAACGAAATCACCGATCTCAAGGTGCTCGTCGAAGCGATCCGGGAAGCCGCCACCACCTTGCGCGTCGCACCCCAGCACAGTCCGTGGCTACCGCCGCTGCCCGAGCGGCTCACCCTGGCAACGCTGCTGGAATCCGTCTCCGTGCGCTCGAACGCGCTGCCGGCCGTCCCGATTGGCCTGTCGGACCACTGTGACCGCCAGGCTCAGCTCCCCTACACACTCGATATCGAAAACGGGGGCCACCTGCTCTTCGCCGGTTCACCACGGTCGGGACGATCGACAGCCCTGCGTACTCTGGCCGGATCAATAGCCACAACCATATCCTCCGCCGATGTCCATCTCTACGCGCTGGACTGCGGTAACAGCGCCCTTGCGCCCCTGGCCTCGTTACCGCACACCGGAGCCGTAGTCAGCAGGGACGCTCCCGAGCGGGTTCAACAGCTACTCACCCGGATCATCACCGAGATCGTCGAACGGCAGGAGATCTTTGCCGCACGCGGGTACGCCGACCTCGCCGAACAGCGATCTACCGACCATGACCACCCACTGCCCTACCTGATCCTGCTGATCGACCGTTTCGAAGGCTTTCTGGCCTCCTTCGAGGAGGTCGATGGCGGAGCGCTCGTCGACATGCTGACCCGGCTGCTGCGCGAAGGACCATCGGTGGGTCTGCGCATCGTCATGACCGGCGATCGACGCAGCGCGTCCGGTCGATTCAGCACAGCGATCGAGAATCGGTTCGTGCTGCGGATGGCGGACCGATCCGACTACGCCATGATGGGTCTTGCCGCGGGCGCGGTGCCCGACGTGCTACCACCGGGCCGTGGATTTCAGGTCGAAACCTCGGTGGAGACCCAGCTCGCGCTGCTCGCCGAGGATCCGTCCGGCCGCGCCCAGGTCGCGGCGCTGCACGAGCTGGGCGCGGCCGCGGCTGTCCGTGACGGAGTGCCACCGGGGCCGGCTACCGGCGCCCGCACGGACTACCGGCGGCCGTTTCGTATCGACGTGCTGCCGGGACGTATCACCGTTACCGAGACCCAGGCGCTGCATCTGGGACGACGCTCACGGCCCACGGCCAACGAGACCGGGCAATCCGTCGCGCTCGTCGCGCTCGTCGGTGCGGGCGGCAATGAGCTCGCCCCCATCGAGATCGATCTCGCTACTGACGGACCTGGTTTCGTTGTCGCCGGCCCCGCGCGCTCCGGCCGGAGCACCGCGCTGCTGACCATGGCGAAGTCGCTGCTGGCAGGCGATTCCCAGCTGCTTGTGGTGACCCCTCGGCGCTCACCGCTGGCGGCGCTCGCGAGCCATCCACAGGTGATCGATGTCCTTGGCGCGGCGGCGAATGTCGCCGACATCGATACCGCCTGCGCCTCGTCCATGACGCCGAACAGCCTGGTCATCGTCATGGACGACGCGGAGCTGCTGGCGAACGCGCCGCTGGCTGACCGCATGAGTGAGTTCCTCAGAACCGCCCGCGACGCCGGTCACGCGTTCATCGCGGCCGGAACGACCGAGGATCTGACCAACCAGTACCGCGGGTTCATGGTGGATGCCCGTCGGTCACGATGTGGGATCATTCTCGCGCCGAGCCTCCCCAGTGAAGGGGACCTGTTCGGCGTGCGGCTGTCCCGCGGCAGTTTCGGCACCATGCCTGTCGGCCGCGGACTGTTCGTGCGACGGGGCAGGACGACGCCTGTCCAGATCGCTTTCTCCGCAACTGGGTAACATCCGCTGGCAGGCCACGCCGACAGGCGAACCCGGAAGGTGCGGCGATGACGACGGGCCGGCTCCAACGGCGCCTTGATCTGGGTGACGCGCTGGTCATCGGCCTCGGCTCGATGATCGGTGCGGGTGTGTTCGCAGCCTTCGGACCGGCGGCGGAAGCCGCGGGGGCCGGCCTCCTCATCGCCCTCGCGGTCGCCGCGGTGATTGCCTACTGCAACGCCACGTCGTCCGCGCAGCTGGCAGCCCGATATCCCGAGTCCGGTGGCACCTACGTGTACGGGCGACGCCGTCTCGGCGCCGTATGGGGCTATCTCGCCGGTTGGGGATTCGTGGCCGGCAAGACCGCGAGCTGCGCCGCCATGGCCCTGACCGTGGGGGCCTACGCCTGGCCCCAACATCCCCGTCTGGTCGCGGCTGCCGCCGCGGCTCTGCTGAGCGCGGTCAACTACTTCGGGGTGACCAAGACCGCCCGGCTGACCCGGTTGCTCATCACGCTGACCCTGATCGTGCTGGCCCTCGTGGTGATCGCCTGCCTGGCCGGCGGCACCGCCGACGCCGAACGGCTGAGCCCGATCTGGCCCGGGAGCGGGCCAGGTGCGGTCCGCGGCGTACTGCAGGCGGCGGCGCTGCTGTTCTTCGCGTTCGCCGGCTACGCCCGGATCGCCACCTTGGGCGAGGAGGTCCGTGACCCAGCGCGGACGATCCCGAAGGCAGTTTCCGCCGCACTCGGGCTTACCGTCGGTGTCTACTTCCTTGTCGGGCTGTCCGCGCTGCTGGCCATCGGCCCTGACCGGCTGGCGTCCGCCGTTGACCCACTCGCCGTCGCAGTCAGTGCGGGCAGCCTCCATGCGCTGACTCCCGCGGTTCGTGTGGGCGGGGTGGTGGCGAGCCTCGGCGTGCTGCTGTCGCTGCTTGCCGGGGTCGGACGCACCACCCTCGCGATGGCCCGCGAAAGGGATCTCCCCGGCTGGCTTGCCGCGGTGCATCCACGCCATGGCGTTCCACACCGGGCGGAACTGCTACTCGGTGGCATTGTCATCGTCATCGTCACCGTGATAGACGTTCGGAACGCAATCGGATTCTCCAGTTTCGCGGTCCTCGTCTACTACGCGATCGCCAACGCCAGCGCCTTCACCCTGGACGGTCCGCAACGCCGCTGGCTACGGCCGGTCACGCTGGTCGGTGGCGCTGGTTGTCTCGTCCTCGCGTTCACCCTGCCGGCTACCAGCGTCATCACCGGTCTGGGCGTTCTCACCGCCGGTGTTGTGCTTCGAGCCGTGTGTAGATCACATCCCTGAGTTCGACCGCCCGGCCTCGACCGCCTGAGTTCGATCGCCTGGCCAGTCAGGCGGCCGAGGCCAGGCGATCAGGGATGTGCGGCACGCTCCACGTTGCTGGGGCCGAACTGAAAAGTCGCGGTCAGCGCGTCGAACAGATCGTGCAATGCGTCCACGAGCACTACGTTCGGGCTGGAGCAGGCGATCAGGACGACTGTGTCCGACCGTGGGAGTGGGACAAAGGTCTGCATCGCCGTCGTCCTGATCCAGCCCGCCCGATCAGGCAGCGTGATGTCCTCGACGCCATAGGCGCGGACGGCCCGCCCGACCCGGGGAAGATCCACAAGTGTCACCATCGTCCACGTGTCGTCCAGCGATCGGGCGACCTTCTCCGACAGCGTGGCCAGAATGGCGTCCGGAGCGACGCCGTTCGTCTGGTCTCCATCCGTCCAGCCCCCTTCGGGAGCAGGGAGCAACGAAACTGTCACACTGGCGGACAGGATCGTCCCCTCCACCGGCTCGGCCATGACCCCGCAGAACAGTGCACCACCAGCAGCGGCGTCGCTGGCGGCGTTGCGCAGCATGCGCGAGATCGCCGAGCGGTTCTCGGCGAGTTCGGGAACAGCACGTGTACGCGCACGAACCAGCGCGTCGATGGATGCCCGGCGGGTCACCGGATTCAGGTCGACCTCAAACCAGCTGTCGGGAACCGCGATCGAGAATTCGGTGCTTGCCAGCCCGCCGGCCACAGGGTCGCCGCTCAGCTCTCCCTCACCCCTTCATCCGTAGGGTGGGGCGCCCTGATCGGATCCGCCGTCAGATCCGCCGTCAGATCGGCATCGACCTGGCGCAGTACCCGAGCGGACTCCGAGGCCATCGTCGCCAGCTTGTTCGCGTTTTCATCGATCTTCCTGCGCCCATCGCTCCAGTCATGTTCGAAATCGTCGAGGGCGCTCTCGATTTCGGCTGAACCCAACTGGCCGTGGTAATATTCGAGCGTTGATCGAGTTGCGTTCATCGTCGATCGGATAGACGCGAGATTGCTCGCGAGGGCATCCAGACCCGAAAGATCGACTGACACGCGGTCAGCAGTCATTGAAATCCACCTCCGTTGTGTACCCACCACTGCACGCGGATCGTCATAACCGGTGACCGAGGCGGCGCCCGGCACAGCTGGCACCCCGCCGAACGGCAACCGCGGATAGGATGATCAGCCTCCTAACCTTGCCCACGCAGCGAGTTCGCGAGCTGGGTATCGGCCGCGCGGAAGGCCTCCGCGGCCCTCTTGAGGTACTCGGCCATTCCGTCCAGGCCGACCAACGTGTTGGTGACACCGGTGTTGAACGTGTCGTAGGAGTCCTGGAACTGCACACTCGACTGGTCGGTGACGTAGCCGCTGGCGACCAGGCCGTCGACCGTGCGTTTCAAGGCGTTCAGGTGCGCCTCGATGTCGGCCTTGCCGTTACGGAGCCGGGTGCTCGCGTCGTCCATTTCGGTGTAGGTGACGTTGAGATTGGGCATCGCCTCTGGCCTCTCTCGGAAAGATGGGCAGCTGCTGGCGAAGCGGGCGGGATGCGGGATGCGGGATGCGCCATCACGCGGAGGCAGGTCGCTTGGTGATCATCAAGCTGCGATCATCGGCTTATAAATACTATAAGTAATCTATTAGATACATAACGTACTGTATCCACACACCGGCAGGCCTACTCCGCAACAGCTTCGCCGCGTCGAGCATCTCACGAACTTCGCCCGCGTTGGTATGGTTATAGACGTTTTTGTCCAAATCTACTGTTTTGCGCCGCCCGCCAACACCCCCCGAAGAGGCCCGATAGCCACTCCGCTAATAGATCAACATGTCGGTCGGCGACAATCGGATCGCCCAGCGAGATCCGCATGCCGGCAGCCCGACCCGAGCCGCACCTGCCAGGCCAGGCAAAAGATCTACAAAAATGACTTTCGGTAATAGTTAAACCATATAAAGTGATGGCGTTTATCCACAGCCCAGACCAGACCCTGGGCTGCCTGATCGCGGGGGAAGACCATGAACAGCGTGACACCGTCCCGCCGCGACCACGCCGGAACATCCGGCCGCCGGCACGCGAGGCTGACCGCACGGGCCGCTTCCCCGCCCGTCCCGCGGCGAGCGCGGTTGCGCGCGGCCAGGGCCTTCGCGCTCCTCGCCACAATCATCGTCGGCGTGCCAGCCATGCTGGTGCTGCTGGTCGGTCCACCGATTCCCATGGCCTGGGCGCCAGCCTGGGCACCGGCGCGCACAGTCGACCCAGCGAGCCTGCTGGCGATCCTGGCGGACGTGGTGTGGCTGGCCTGGGTGCACTTCGTCATCTGCGTGATCGCCGAGTGGTGGTCCGGACACCGGGGCTCGGCGCTGCCGCCGCGGATCCCCTTGGGCGGCAGCTCGCAGACGCTGGCGCACCGTCTCGTCGCCGCCACCCTGCTGTTCTCCGGCACAGCTATCCTCCTCACACCCGGCACGAACGAGCCCAGGCCGCGTCCCGCCATCACGGCGTCGGCTGTCCGGCCCCCTGCCGATGACGCGGCATCCCTCGGCTCTTCCCGTGGTTCCCCGGGGGTTTCGCCAGGTGGTGCGACCGGTGAAAGCCAGCCCGAAGGCTCCGGTACCGCAGTGGCCGCGAAGGTCGATACCGGGGTCATGGCTGCCGCGGGTGTTATCACGCCCTTACGGGGGATCGCCGGTTCCGCGCTGCTGGCCGCGGGAGTGGTGGTGGCGCTTGCCGAACGGCGGCCACGGAGGAACGCGGATGATGCGGTCGATGACTTCGAAACCATGCTCCGCCTCGCCGCCGATGTCGGGGCGGCCCGATTTGTCGACCAGGCGCTGCGGGTGCTTTCCGCGGAGCTGACCCAGGCCGGTCGTGCCCTGCCCCCGGTGTATGCGGCGACTCTCAGCGATTCCGCGCTGCTGCTTCACATCGCGCCAGCCGAACCTGAAGGGCCGCCGCCGCCATGGCGAGTTGGCGAGATACCGGGACACTGGCTCATCGATCGGCTCGCCGACACGCCCGACGGCCTGCCCGCGGGTGTTGTCGCAGGGATTCCGGCGAGCACGCCCGCACCCTATCCGGGCCTTGCCACGGTTGGCACGGACGACCATGGCGCCCAGATTCTCGTGGACATCGAAGGCGCCCCAGGGATCATCAGCCTGGTCGGGGATGCCGCCGTGGCTCGTGAAGCAGTTGTGTCCATCGCGGTGGAACTTGCCACGAACCTCTGGTCGGATGACCTCCGCGTCTACATGATTGGCTTTCCGGACCTCACCGCGCCGATCGTCCCGGACAGGCTGCGCACCAGTAGCAGCCTCGACGAGGTTCTGGGTGAACTGTCCGATCGCGGCTCACGGCACGGTGGCGCGGCCGGCGGCACGAGGGATCCGGCCGGCAGCGGGCGGGAGCACAGCGGTCATGGAAACGATGTGAACAGCACCTTCGACGCGGCGCTGCGAGGCCGGCAAGCAGCGCGGACCCAGGCGCTGTGGGCGCCGGACCTGCTGGTGCTGCCCGAGCCTCCGTCCGGCGACGATGTCGCGCGGCTGTCGGTTCTCGCCGCTGGACGCACCCAGGGCATCGGGGTAATCACGGTAGGCGACACTGCCGCGGCCCGCTGGCGCTTCACGGTAGACGCCGAGCGCAGGCTCTCCTTGGGTGTCCTCGGGCTGGACGTCAACGCCTTGACGTTGTCAGCGCCCGAATACGCGGCCATCCTGGCGATGTTCAGCCAGCCTGACGCGGGTTCAACGTCCGGGGACACGCGCGGCCCCGAGCCACGCGCGCTGCCGGCGGCTCCGAGCCGCGCGGAAGCCACGGACCGTACCCAGCCGCGCATCGCCATAACGGACATGCCATGGGCGGCTCTTCCAAACGCCGAAATAGTCCGGTCTGTGGACGGGGGTTCATCAGCCGCCGCGTCGGCGCCCGGCCCAGAGCTGACACCGACACCGGCACCGGCACCCGTCCCGTGGGTACCGGAAATTCCGCGGTGGATGCGCCCCCTCGGCTCCGGCGCGCGGAGGCCATCCCCTGGCGCGCCCGACAGTCAGAGAGATACGCCGATCCCGAGCATCCCGCCGATACCGCCTCCGCCCCCACCGGCAACCACGCCGCCACCGACCCCACCGCCCAGGCCCCCGTCACCTCCAGGGGAACGGGCCATGGTGCTCAATCCGCCATATCCCCTCGATACCGGTGCAGGCAGGGAAGCCGGGGAAAGCGGGACAGCCTCGGGGTCCGCAGGGTCCCGAACGATCCCGGCCACGGGCCTGCCGGCGCTCCCGCCGCCTCGGTCCTTTCCGGTCCAGGCTGCGCCCGCCCAATCCGCTGGAACTCCGCAGACAGCGCTGGCACAGGTGTCCATGCGGGAGGCCGTGGCCCGACGGCCGCCGCCTGTTCTTCCCCCGGGTGAGAAGCGACCGGATGACACACGCAGCCAGGCGCCGCATCCGGCGCCAGCAGCGCCAGCAGCGCGGCGGCCTCAGGCACGGCGCCCCCATCTGCTCCCACCGGGCGAGCTTCCAGGCATCCCGGATGCATCAGGTGAGGAGGAACTCCCACGCAAAAAAACCCACGATCACACGGCCCTCGGCGCAAGCGTCGAACCGCCCGCTCTCCGGCCGCGCCAGGAAAGTAATGATCAAAAAACCTCCGACCCAGGTAATACCACGCACAGGCAGCGCCTCCGGAAATGACACGCTGCCCCGGCCCGAGCCGCCCGCCAGCCCGCCTTCGCCCCTGCCTGACCTGCATACATCCGCCTCGGCCGCACTGGTTCTTCGACCAGAAACACCCCTGTTTGTGACGGTGGACCTCTACCGCCCGAGCGAAGCCGAGATCCGTGTTCTGGGGACCGTCACCGTCGACGCTCCCGGTCCGCTGGAGCCCGATCGCAGGGACCTGCTGACCGAACTGGTGATCTATCTCGCCCTGCATCGCGACGGCACAGCCATCCATGACCTCAGTACGACGCTCTGGCCGCACGGCGTACCTGACGACGTGGTGACGGCGGCTCTCGACCACGCCCGCGCCTGGCTTGGGCCAGACAGCGGCGGCAGCCCGCGCATCACCGCCAGCGCCGACGGATCCTGGCGGCTCGCGGACGACCTCCGGTGCGACTGGGACCTGTTCGTTGCCTACGCCCGTCGCTCCAAGCAGCCGGACACCGATGCCGAAGAGAATCTCAACAATGCATTACGGCTGGTCACCGGTCCTTTGTGGACGAATCTGCCGGATCAGCGCTACCGCTGGCTGACCTCGAGCGCCATTAGGACTGCGACCACGACCGCGGTTGTGGACGTGGCCCACCGACTTGCCATGCTCACGCTCGGCTATGGAGATACCCTGACCGCCGTCGCGGCATGCCGGACCGGCCTGCGCGCTGTGCCGACCGCCGAAGTCCTCTGGCAAGACCTGTTACGTACAGTGGCGGCCCGACGCGACCGCAAAGCGCTCGAAGCCGTGATCGGTGAAATGTACCGCGTGATCGCGCCACCGCGAAGCGGCCTGAAGATTCAGGCTGAGACAGGGGAGCTGATACGGGAGCTCCTGTCGGGCCTCCGCCACCGATAGCCGGAGCACCAGCCGATAG
>NZ_CAKJTP010000100.1:13488-15776 GCF_917627335.1 Protofrankia sp. CiT1
CCAGCCGCGGGTCCACCGGGCACAAGCGCCAAGGCCGCGAGAAGGGTTCGATTCACGGCCGGTCAGCCATACGGCCTGTTGGCCCGGTATGGCGGGGGCACGGAAGACGACGGCGGTTGCCACGGTCCGGGCATCGGCAGCAGCGGGCCGCCGACGCGAGCCCCGAACAGCGCAAGCACCGCGATCGTCCCGAAAGCGGCGACGTGGACATCCGGCAGGTCCAGGTTGGTGCCGCCAAGAGGGACAAAAAAGCGCGCCGGCAGAAACAGCGGCACCTTCACCCGCAGGAGCGCCACCGCGGCTGTGACCCTTGCCGCGAAGAGAAAGAAACGGTCCAACCGGCGATCGCACAGTAAACCCAGCGCTACCAGCCCAATGGCCACGGCAAAACTGTCCGCCATGTAAATCCTAAGTTCCGGCTGGAACATCTCGAGCGCACAGACGCCGGCAGCTGTCGCCGTGATGAGAAATGCCGGGCCTCCGGACGGCGCCAGCAGACTGGCAAGAAGCAGCAGCCCCCCGACAACAGATGCCCCGATCAGGCTGCTTTGCTCGGGAAGGAGGTAGGATTTCCAAAGGGGATAGGCCCGGGTGAACATGACGACGCCCAGCCCGACTGACAACAGGACAAGGGCTGTCCAGCGCCCCGAACTCCAACCAGCGGTCCAGCCTCGCCAGGAAAAAACGGTGATCATAGCCACCGCGGCACCCAGCACAATCATCCACCAACCCACATGGGCTGGCTGATGAATGACCTCATGGGTCCAACCGAGTTCTGCCAGCGACATCACTGACAGGCCGACGACACAGCCGCCCGCGAAGTCACGCCAACTACCCCATCGGTTTCCGGCCACAAGACCGATGATTGATACCGGCAACGCCAGAAACGCGATCCCAAATTCGCCAAAAACATCCCACAAATCACCGTTCCGGTAGAGCGCCGGTACCCGCAGCGCCGCGGGAATCAGCGCAAGAAGCGCTGCCACCAGCAGGACAGCCAGAATCGGCATTGACATCGGCACGGAACGACCGAACCAGCCCTGTTGGGGCGGGCCCGGGGGGGCAAGCATGCGACGCAGGTCGATCGCGGCCGGTGGTGCCGCCCCTGCCTGCGCATCCGCATCTGCCTCCGCCGCGGCCGGTGGTGCTGGCTGCGGCGTCAGCAGTTCCTCGCGGGCTGGCCGCTGCCAGCCGTCCGGCGGGGGCGTCCCAGGCGAAGAGCCGGGATAGCCGCCCACGCCTGGTGGCGGCGGGGTCTGCCAGCCTGGCCACGGGGCTTCCCGGCGGGTCGCTGGGGGCTGCCCGTACTGGCGTGCCGGCGGCGGGACGTCCGCGCCACGGACGAGACGCGTCGCGATCTGCTCCGATTCGGTGATTCCGTGTATCTGCCGACCGGTGAGACCGGCCACCACGGCAGCGGCGGTGAGGCGCTCGGCAGGCGCTTTGGCCAGCGCCCTGGCGATCACCGAGGCGAACGGATCAGGAATGCCATCAAGATCGGGGGGACCGCCGAGCACCCTGGCCATCGACGCGGTCGGCGTCTCAGCGGCAAAGGGATGCCGGCCAGTCGCGGCGAACGCGACGCAGGTGCCCCAGGCGAAGATGTCGGCAGCGGGTCCGGCGCGTTCGCCGGATAGCTGCTCAGGTGACATCCAGGCGACAGTTCCGATACTGAAACCAGTTTTCGTGTTCACGGTGGCATCGGACAACCGGGCAATACCGAAGTCGATGACCTTCGGCCCGTCCCACGCCATAATGATGTTCCCGGGTTTGAGGTCACGGTGCACCACACCGGCACCATGGATGACGACCAAAGCCTCCGCAAGGCCGACGGCGAGACTCATCAGCGCGGTGCCGTCCAGGCGACCACGCCGACGCACGGCGTCCGCCAGGCTCACACCGTCCACATAGGCGGTTGCCATCCACGGCCGGGGAGCGTCGACGTCCGCGTCAAGCACCTCAGCGACGAAGGTGCCACGCACCCGCCGGGCAGCCGTGACCTCCTGCCGAAAACGCGCGCGGAACTCGGGATCCGCGGCAACGTTGCGGTGCGGGAACTTGATTGCCACCGGCGTGTCGTCCGGGGCAAAACCCTGGTAGACGACCCCCATACCGCCTTCACCAAGCCGGCCATGCAGGCGGTACGGCCCAACCGAGCGCGGATCGTCAGCAGCCAGCGGCGCGAGCATTCGATCCCCTCTCGCCGACCCTGATCACCTACGGAGATTACCCGACTGCACAGACCCCACCCGCATCCTGGTCATGCATCCGTCACATACCCCATCAAT
>NZ_CAKJTP010000101.1:0-15376 GCF_917627335.1 Protofrankia sp. CiT1
GTCAGCGCAGGACGGACAGGGGGAGTAGGCGCTTGGCGCCTGGGTTGCGGCTGCGGTCGTTCTTGCTGTGGTCGTTGTCGACGGCGGGCAGGCTCGCGGGGCTCACCGCGGCCAGCGCCGCCTCGCCGTGGCCGAGGACGCATTCGGGGTCGGGGCCGTCCAGCGGCAGCCCGGTGAAGAACTTCGCCGCCATGCACCCCCCCTGGCAGGCGTCGTAGTGCCCGCAGGATGTGCACGCCCCGGCACTGCCCGGTTCCCGCAGCTCGGTGAACAGCTCTGATTCCCGCCACACCGCCGCGAACCCACCGGTGTCCAGCACATTGCCGGCGCGGAAGTGTTCGTGCAGCGCGAACGGGCAGGCGTAGACGTCTCCGACTGGGTCGATCAGGCAGACAACCCGGCCGGCGCCGCACAGGTTCAACCCGGGCAGGGATTGCCCGTAGGCCGCCAGATGGAAGAACGAGTCGCCGGTCAGCACGTGCGGCCGGGCCAGCAGCCAGGAATGCAGGTCCCGCTGTTGCGTCGCGGTCGGGTGCAGTTCGGCCCAGGAGTCCCGTCCCCGGCCGGACGGGCGCAGCCGGGTGATCCGCAACTCCGCGCCGTAGTCCCGGGCCAGTGCCTCGAACGAGTCGAGCTGGCTCGCGTTGTGCCTGGTCACGACCACGGACAGCTTGAACGCGCCGAACCCGGCGGTGGCGAGGTGATCCATGGCCGTCCGGGCTCGGTCATAGGAGCCGGTACCGCGCACCGGGTCGTTGGTCATCGCGTCCGCGCCGTCCAGGGAGATCTGGATGTCGACGTAGTCCAGCGCGGCGAGCCGCCGCGCCTTCACCGGATTGATCATTCCTCCGTTGGTGGAGAACTTGACCCCGACACCATGGTCGACCGCGTACTCCAGCACATCGAAGAAGTCGGGCCGGGTCATCGGTTCACCGCCACCGACGTTGACGTAGAAGACCTGCATGCCGGCGAGCTGGTCGACGACCGAACGCAGCTGGCCGGTGGTCAGCTCGCGGGGGTCGCGCCGCCCCGAGGAGGACAGGCAGTGGACGCACGCCAGATTGCAGGCGTACGTCCACTCCCAGGTCAGACAGATCGGCGCGGCGAGCCCGCGCAGCAGCTCGTCCCGCAGGGAACCGCGGGCCCGGACCGTCGATGCCGGCCCGGCCACATCGGTATCAGTGACGCTCACGGACGAACCCCGTTTCCACCAGGCGGGCCAGCGCCCGCTCCACCGCCGGCCGTTTCGCCGTGGGCACCGCGTCGAGCGCGACAGCCGCGGACGGCGCGTCCGCGAGCGAGCGCACCACCGCGACCAGATCCAGATCTTTCAGCAGGGACAGCCGCCGGGTGTCATAGGAGTAGGCGAGCGCGCCGAACCGTTCCGGGCGCAGCGCGACCTTCGGGTGCAGCTGGTAGGCGCGGCCGCGGTCGAAGGCGCCGGTCGTGACCGCGGCGGCGGCGTGCGGGGGCGTGGGCGTGGGCATCGATGCGTCTGTGGCGGTCCTCGGCTGTGGCTGGTTGATCAGTAGACGCCGCACATGCCGTCGATGGACACGTCCTCGACCAGGAGGTCCTCCAGCACCGGCTCGCCGCCCTCGGCGGAGATGCCTGGAACCTCACGCGGGGCGGGGTCGTTGTCGGCGGAGTCCATAGGTTCCTCCTGTGCGTCCTTGTGCTGTGGGCCATGCGGGGAGCCCTGCGCCTCGTGCTGTGCGTCGTGCGGGTGGAGCCGGCGGTGGCAGCCGGGCACCTGGCCCGCCCGCGGCCCCGCTACCTGCGCTGTTCTCGGTTCAGTGTGACCCGGACCTACGCGTCCTGTCGCGTGGTCGGGTACTGCTCGGTGGATCGCCGCTGCGGCTGCTCACGCTGAGCCAGGCCGGCGCGGCCGTGTTCGGCGCCCTCGCGGCGGGTGCGACGGTCGCGGAGGCCGGCGCTGGCGCGGGTGCGCTCGCCCGCCGGTTGGTGAGCGCCGGGCACGCCGACCCCGTGCCGCCCGCCAGCGATGTCCCGGGAACGCCTGGCCCGGATGACGTCACCCTCGTCATCCCGGCGCGCGACCGGGCGGGGGAGCTGTCCCGGCTGCTCACCATGGTCACCGGGAGCTGCCGGGAGGTGATCGTGGTTGACGACGGCTCAACCGACGCCACCGCGGCGGTCGCGCGGCTCGCTGGTGCCCGTGTCATCAGGCATGTCTCGCCGCTGGGGCCCGCGGCCGCCCGCATGACCGGGGCGCGGGCCGCGACAACCGGGCTGGTCGCCTTCCTCGACTCGGATGTGCTGCCCGGCGCGGGCTGGCTCACCAGGCTGCTGCCGCATCTTGTCGATCCGGTGGTCGCGCTCGTGGCCCCGCGGGTCGCCTCCAGCGCGGGCCGGGCCCTGCGCGCCCGCTACGAGATGTCACGGTCCCCGCTGGACCTGGGCCCGCGGTCCGGTCCGGTCCGTGCGGGCAGCCGTATCTCCTATGTGCCGGCCGCGGCGCTGCTGATCCGTCGGGAGCTGGCCGACTTCGATCCGGCGATGCGCTACGGCGAGGACGTCGACCTGGTGTGGCGGCTGACCGCGGCCGGCTGGTCGGTGCGCTACGAAGCGGCCACAGCAGTGCTCCACCAGCCCCGGTCGTCCTGGCTGGGCTGGGCCACGCAACGGGTCGGCTACGGATCGTCCGCGGCGCCGCTCGCGCTGCGCCATCCCGTGCCGCTGCGCCCAGCGCGGGGCGCGGCTCTGGGCGTGGCGGTAGCTGCCCTGGCGGCGCGCGGGCCAGCGGCCCTGACCGCGGGGACCGCTGGCTCCGTGGGACTCGGCGCGGTTGTCAGCGCGGTGCGGCTACGCCGGAAGCTCATCGAGCTGCGCCCGCCCGTGCCCCATGCCGGGCTGCTCGCGGCGGTTCTGGTCGCTCAGGGCCGGCGCTTCACGGCGTGGGCGGCGGCGGACACGGCCCGGCGGGTGTGGCTGGTGCCACTCGGGCTCGCCGCGGGCCGGCCAGGCCGGCGGGTCCTGCTGGCCGCGGCGATCCTGCCGACCGCGTGGGACTGGTGGCGCGACCGCCCGGACGTCGGCCTCGTCCCCTATGTCGTCCTGCGTGTCACCGACGACGCCGCCTACTGCGCCGGAGTCTGGTGGGGCTGTCTGCGGGCCCGTACCACCCGCCCGCTGCGCCCGGTCCCGACTGGCGCGGGTCGGGTACGTCCGGGGCGAGCGGGCGGCGCGCGGATATCCTCAGTGTTGTGACCTACCTCGACCACGCGGCAACCACGCCGATGCGTCCTGAGGCCGTGGCTGCCTACACCGCGGCGCTCGCGGAGGCCGGGAACGCGTCGTCGCTGCACGCCAGCGGTCGTCGCGCCCGTAGAGTAGTCGAAGAGTCGCGTGAGGCGTTGGCCGCCGCGCTGCGCGCACGCCCGTCGGAGGTTGTTTTCACCGCCGGCGGGACGGAGAGCGACAACCTGGCCATCAAGGGGCTGTACTGGGCGCGGCGGGCGGTCGCGCCGCGCCGGCACCGGGTGCTGGTCAGTGCCGTCGAGCACCGCGCCATCCTGGACGCGGTGTTCTGGCTCGCCGAGGCGCAGGATGCCCAGGTCGAGCTCTTGCCCGTGGACGCCACCGGGATGGTGCACCCGGACGTTCTCGCCGCGGCGATCGTGCGTGATCCTGACAGCGTCGCGCTGGTGAGCGTCATGTGGGCGAACAACGAGGTCGGCACGGTATCGCCGATCGCGGAGCTGGCGGCGGTCGCACACGGTTTCGGGATCGCCTTCCACACGGACGCCGTCCAGGCGGTCGGGTCGATCCCGCTGTCGTTCGAGGACAGCGGAGCGGATGCGCTCACGGTCAGCGCCCACAAGCTCGGCGGTCCGATCGGCATGGGCGCGCTGCTGGTCCGCCGGGGGTTGGCGCTGGCGCCGCTGACCCACGGCGGCGGGCAGGAACGCGATCTACGATCGGGGACGCTCGACACGCCGGGGGTGGCGGCGTTCGCGGCCGCGGCGACCACGGCGGTCCACGAACGGCCGGTCGAGGCGGAGCGTCTCGTTGCCCTACGTGATGATTTGGTCGCACGTGTCCTCGCGGAGGTGCCGGACGCGGTGGTGAACGGGGCACCCTCGGGCCCGGGGCTCCTGCCCGGGATCGCCCATCTGACCTTTCCCGGCTGCGAGGGTGACTCGCTGCTGCTGCTTCTCGACGCTCACGGGATCGAGTGCTCGACGGGTTCGGCCTGCTCCGCCGGTGTTGCCCGGCCGTCGCACGTCCTGCTGGCCATGGGCGTGGACGAGGCCCGCGCTCGCGGGTCGCTGCGTTTCTCCCTGGGGCGGACCTCCACCCGCGCTGACGTCGACGCCCTCGTCAAGGTGATCGCCCCGGTGGTGGAGCGGGCGCGCCGCGCCGGTGCGCTGGCGGGTCTGTCGGGAGGATGAGCGGGATGCGGGTGCTTGCGGCCATGTCCGGCGGAGTCGACTCGGCGGTGGCGGCCGCCCGCGCGGTCGACGCCGGCCACGCGGTGACCGGCGTGCACCTGGCGCTGTCGAGATCCCCTGAGTCGCACCGCGCCGGCGCGCGCGGCTGCTGCACGGTCGAGGACGCGCACGACGCCCGCCGTGCCGCTGACGTCCTCGGCATCCCGTTCTACGTGTGGGATCTGGCGGAGCGCTTTGAGCACGACGTCATCGAGGAGTTCGTTGCCGCCTACTCAGCCGGGCGGACGCCGAACCCCTGCGTCCGCTGCAATGAGCGGATCAAGTTCGCGGCGGTGCTCGACCGGGCGCTGGCGCTGGGCTTCGACGCGGTCGTCACCGGGCATCACGCCCAGCTGTCCGGCGCGGTGCTGCGCCGTTCGGTGGACCCGGACAAGGACCAGTCCTACGTGCTGGGGACGCTGCGTCCCGAACAGCTCATGCACGCGATCTTCCCGTTGGGGGACACCACGAAGACCGAGGTCCGGGCCGAGGCCGCCCGCCGCGGTCTCGCGGTCGCGGACAAGCCGGACAGCCATGACATCTGCTTCATCGCCGACGGCGACACCGGCCGGTGGCTGCGCGACCGGTTGGGGCCGCGGCCCGGCCCGGTGGTGGACGCCGTCACCGGCGAGCGGGTGGGGGAGCACGACGGGGCGTTCGCGTTCACGATCGGGCAGCGCCGGGGCCTGCGCCTTGGCCGTCCCGCGCCTGACGGCAGGCCGCGTTATGTCCTCGACATCTCCCCGGTGACCGCCACGGTGACGGTTGGCCCGGCCCAGGCACTCGACGTCCGCGATCTGGTCGCGGACGTGGCGGTCTGGCCGCATGAGGGCCCGGTGGCGTGCGCGGCCCAGGTCCGCGCGCACGGGCGGGCGGTCCCGGCCACCGCCGAGGCGGTCGGGGACGAGCTGTACATCAGGCTGGGCGAACCGGTCCGCGGTACCGCGCCTGGGCAGGCCGTCGTCCTCTACGACGGTGACCGGGTCCTGGGCGGGGGCCATGTCCGCCGGTTCGGTCGGTTCGGTGCCGGCCCGCGCGATGCCGGTCGGCCCGGCGGCTGATCCGCGGGGTTCGGGCGGGTCGGCGTCTCAGGTCCTGACCTTTCGTACACGGGAAGTTCTGATCATGATGTGGATGGCCACATGACACAGCCAGCCGCGCTCTCCAGCAGCACCCGGCTGTGGGAGCCGGGGACAGCGACCGGGGTCGGCTCGTTGCCGGGGACAGACCCGGTCGAGGCCTGCCGGCTGGTCTTCGGTGAACTTCCGGACCTGCCGCACCTGCCTGAGCTGCCGGGCCGCGGGGCCGGGGCCGAGATGATCGGACGTGCCGCGGGCCTGCTCGCGGACATGCCGGTCGACCTGCAGCCGTCCGGGTGGCGGCTGGTGCCGCGTCCCGGCGTCGACCTGCGTCGCACCCGTGACCTGATGGCCCGCGACCTCGACGCGCTCGGCGAGGTCGCCGCCGGCTATACGGGGCCGTTCAAGGTCGCCGTCACCGGTCCGTGGACGCTCGCCGCCGCGGTCGAGCTGACGCGGGGGCACAAGGCCCTCAAGGACCCCGGGGCCAGCCGGGACATGGCCGAGGCCCTCGCCGAGGGCATCGTCCGCCACCTCGCGCGGATTGCGCGCGTCCTGCCTGGTGCCCGCCTGCTCGTCCAGCTCGACGAGCCGAATCTGCCGGCGGTGCTCGCCGGCCGGGTCCGCACCCCCAGCGGGTTCGGGGTACTGCCGGCGGTGGCGGAGGACGTTGCCGCCGACAGGCTGCGCGGCCTGCTCGCCGGCGCCGGGGTGCCGGCCGGGGTGCACTGCTGCGCGGCATCGCCCCCGGTCGACCTGCTGCGCCGGGCCGGCGCGGCCTTTGTCAGCGTGGACGCGACCGCGCTCACCCACGCGGATGACGACGCGATCGGCACGGCGGTCGAGGCGGGGGTCGCGCTGCTGCTGGGAGTGGTGCCGGCGCGGGACACCGGCGTGCGGGACACCGGCGTGCGGGACACCGAACTGCCGGACGCCCGCCGTAGCGTCGAGCCGGTCCGGTCCATGTGGCGCCGGCTGGGGTTCTCCCCGGAACAGCTTCGGGAGGTGGTCGCGGTGACGCCGACCTGTGGTCTTGCGGGCGCGACGCCCGCCTACGCCCGGGTGGCGTTGCGACGCTGCCGCGAGGCGGGCCGGGCGCTCGCGGACGATTCGGCATGAGTGCCTGTCCTCCCGCGCCCGGCACGGACGGCCCCCCGAGCACCGTGCTCGAGCCAGCTGCCGACACCGAGGACGAGGCCGGCGAGATCCCGCCATCGGTGCGGGCGCGCGCCGCGGAGCTGGCCCGTGACCTGGACGAGTACGCCTACCGCTACTACGTGCTGGATGCGCCGACGGTCTCCGATGCCGAGTACGACCAGCTCATGGGCGAGCTGGCGGAGATCGAGGCCCGTCATCCGGCGCTGCGCACCTCGGACTCGCCGACCCAGAAGGTCGCCGGCTTCTTCTCGACGCTGTTCACGCCGGTCGAGCATGTGGAACGGATGCTCTCCCTCGACAACGTTTTCACCGATGCCGAGCTCGAAGCCTGGGCACTGCGGGCGACCCGTGACACCGCTGTCGACGCCTGGCTGTGTGAACTGAAGATCGACGGGCTGGCGATCGACCTGGTCTACGAGGACGGTTATCTGGTTCGCGCGGCCACCCGTGGCGACGGGCGGGTCGGTGAGGACGTCACCCCGAACATCCGCACCCTGTCGACGGTGCCGATCCGGCTGCGCGGCCCGGGTGTCCCGGCGCTGCTGGAGGTCCGGGGCGAGGTGTTCTTCCCCACCGCGGCGTTCGCCGAGCTCAACGCGGCTCTGGTCGCGGCGGGTGAAAAGCCGTTCGCCAACCCGCGTAACGCCGCCGCCGGGTCGCTGCGGCAGAAGGACCCCCGGGTCACCGCCAGGCGTCCGCTGTCGATGACAGTCCACGGGCTCGGTGCCCACCGGGGGCTTGACGTCGCGGCCCAGTCCGCGGCGTACGAGCGGATGGCCGAACTCGGCCTGCCTGTCTCCCATCACCACGAGGTGGCGGGCAGCATCGCCGCGGTCGAGGCGTTCGTCCGCCGTTGGGGGGAGCGGCGCCACGACGTCGAGCACGAGATCGACGGGGTGGTGGTCAAGGTCGACGCGTTCGGGCTGCAACGCCGGCTCGGCGCCACCGCGAAATCCCCGCGCTGGGCGGTGGCCTACAAGTATCCACCCGAGGAGGTGACCACCAAGCTGCTCGATATCGAGGTCAACGTGGGCCGCACGGGCCGGGTCACCCCGTTCGGCCGGCTGGCGCCGGTCAGGGTCGCGGGCTCGACGGTCGCTCTGGCCACCCTGCACAACGCCGACCAGATCGAGCGGAAGGGCGTGTTGATCGGCGACACCGTGGTGCTCCGCAAGGCCGGCGACGTCATCCCGGAGATCGTCGGGCCGCTGGTGGATCTGCGGGACGGCTCCGAACGCGCGTTTGCCATGCCGACTCACTGCCCGGAGTGCGGCGCCGGGCTGGTGCGTCCCGAGGACGAGGCCGACACGCGCTGCCCGAACACGGTGTCATGCCCCGCGCAGCTGCGGGAGTCGATCTTTCACTTCGCCTCCCGGGGCGCGCTGGACATCGACGGGTTCGGTTATGAGACCGCCACCGCCCTGTTGGACGCCGGCCGTGTGCACGACGTGGGAGACGTTTTTCACCTGAGCGCCGAGTCGTTCGACGGACTGCGTGGGTTCGGCGAGAAGAAGATCGACCAGATTCTGCGCGGGGTCGAGCAGGCTCGGGCGCAACCACTGTGGCGGCTGTTGGTCGGCCTGTCCATCCGGCATGTCGGGCCGAGCGCGGCTCGGGCGCTGGCGCGGGAGATGCGTTCGGTGGACGCCATCGCCGCCGCGTCCACCGAGGCCCTGGCCGCCGTCGACGGGGTCGGCCCGACCATAGCCGCGACCGTTGTCGACTGGTTCGCCGATGCCCGCCACCGCGAGATCCTCGACCGGATACGTTCCGGCGGGGCGCGGTTCGCCGACGTCGGCGCCGACGACGGGCCAGGCTCGCTTACGGGCGTCACCGTCGTCATCACCGGGACGCTGGCGGGGTGGAGCCGTGACTCCGCCACCGAGGCTGTCCAGGCATGCGGTGGCAAGGTCACCGGCTCGGTGAGCAAGAAGACGACCTTCGTGGTGATCGGCACCGACCCCGGGGCAACCAAGTACGACAAGGCGCGGGCGCTGAAACTCCCGGTGCTCGACGAGGCCGGGTTCGCCGTGCTGCTGGCCGCCGGGCCGCGGGCCGCCAGCGCGCACGCCCTTCCCGTGGAGCGGGCTGACGACGATCCGACCGGGTGATCGCGGGTGATCGCTCTCCCCGCCCCCGCCCCCGCCCCGTTGCGGCCGGCCCGGACCGTCAGCGCGTTCCGTGCGTGGCGAGCGAGACGTTCCTGTTGTGGGCGATCGTCGCGGCGATGCCGGCGAGATGCGCGAGCCGCTGTACCTCCGATGCCCGGAAGGCCGGGCCGCCCGGCCGACCGACCAGTACCGCCCGGTCTGGGCTGCCCACCGGCGCGACCGCCAGCTCCATGCCGAGCGCCGTCCAACGGGGCGGGAGCCAGCCCGCGTCGCGGTCCAGGCGCTGCGCGCGGTCCAACGGCAGCCATCCCAGCGCGGGCCGCACCCGTTCCGGAACGGCGAACTCGTCGCCGCCGAGGTCCGGAGCGCCGACGGAGGTCTCCACAACCCGCAGGTCATCCGGCGCGACCCGGTCCAGCAGCACAGCCCAGTCCGCGTGGAACACCGCTCCGACGAACTCGGTCATGATGGCGAGCGCATCGTCGGGCCGGGAGGTCATGGCTTCGACGAGATCGAGGTCACGCTGAATGCCGGTACCCCCGGACAGGTACGGGCGCAGGGACTCCACGCGCACGCCGGGTACGGACTGCGCGGCGGTCAGGACGGTGTCGACAAGCCCGTACGGCGGTGCCGCGACGACGAGGTCGTCCACGGCGCCGTCCGGGCCGTGTTCGACGACGTCCAGGCTGACGATGTCGACGCCTGCCTGGCCAAGGGCGGTCGCGACCGCGCCCAGGGCGCCGGGGCGGTCCGGCAGGAGAAGGCGCAGCAGATACGACATGTAGTCAAGGATGCGGATTGAAGATAATGCTAACGTGACGAAAGAATTACGTGCAGGTATCGACGCTGGTCACCGTCCTGGGTTGTCCTATGCCGGATGGCTACTCATTCCAGTGTCATGTGCGTAGTGTCATCGCGTCGCTCGACGCCGGGGGTTATCATGATCATGTGAGGCGGGTGTGGGCGGCTCGCAACCGGGCGAGTGTCCGGTCCGGGCCGAGCACGGCGACCGATTCGAACAGCGGCAGACCCACCGACCTGCCCGTCACCGCCACCCGCACCGGAGCCTGCGCCTTGCCGAGCTTCAGGCCGTGGGCGACCGCCACGTCTTCCAGCCGGGCTTTCAGCGTCGCGGCATCCCATTCGGGCCCGCCCGCGAGCGGCGAGTAGGCGTCGATGGTTGCCGTGAGCAGAGCGGCCGCACCATCCTTCATGGCCTTGGCCCACGCCGCCTCGTCGATGGCCGGCTCGTCGAGGAAGAGGAAGTCCACCAGCTCCAGGATTTCCGACAGCAGCACGAGACGGGTCTGCGCGAGCGGCGCGACCGCGGCGAAGACCGCCGGGTCGTAGGCGTCGGCATCCCAGGGAGCGGACGGGCCGGTGAGCCACGGTGCGCACGCGGCGATGAACTCCTCGTGGCTCAGCGCCCGGATGTACTCCCCGTTGAACGCCCGCAGCTTGGTCACGTCGAAGTAGGCTGGTGCGGAGTTGACCTCCGTCAACCGGAACTCGGTCTCGATGACCTCCCACGGGACGATCTCCCGGTCACCCGACGGGGCCCAGCCGAGCAGCATCAGGTAGTTGCGCATGGCCGCGGCCAGGTAGCCCTCGGCGCGGAAGTCCTCCAGCGCCACCCGGTCCCGCCGCTTGGACAGCTTCTGCCGCTTGGCGTTGACCAGGATCGGGGTGTGTGCCCACACCGGCGGCGGCGCTCCCATGGCCTCCCACAGCAACTGCTGTTTGGGGGCGTTCGACAGGTGTTCCTCCGCGCGGATCACATGGGTGATACCCATGGTCATGTCGTCCACGACGTTCGCCAGCAGAAAGGTCGCCGAAAGGTCACTCCGGGCGATGATGAAGTCCTCCAGCAGGGCGTTCTCGAACGCCGGCTTGCCGCGGACGAGATCGACGACGATCGTCGTGCCGTCGTCTGGCGTGCGGAAGCGCACGGCGCGGCCCTGCCCCCCGAGGGTCGCGGGCGAGGCCGGCGTCGCGCTCGTATCCCGCTTTTCGACCAGCCCCCGGTCCCGGCAGAACCCGTCGTAGCCGCGGTGGCTGTCCCCGGTGCGGGCGATGACGTCCTCGCGTGAGCAGTCACAGAAGTAGGCGCGCCCGGCCGACAGCAGTCCCTGGACCGCCGCGGCGTGCGCTTCGGCGTTCGCCGACTGGAGGTAGGGGCCCTCGTACTCGGCCGGGCCCACCCCCAGCCAGGCCATCGCGTCGATGATCCCCTGCGTCCACTCGGGACGGCTGCGGGCCGCGTCGGTGTCCTCGATCCGCAGCACCAGCGAACCGCCCGACTGGCGAGCGACCACCCAGTTCAGCAGCAGGGAGCGGGCGTTGCCGACATGGAACAAACCGGTGGGGGACGGCGCGAAACGCAGCCGTGGAACGACGCTGACCACTCCCGCACCGTATCCCCAGCCCGTATCCCCAGCCCACGACGGCGTGCGGGTATATCCCCCGGGCCGCGCGGGGCGGCCATGCCCGCGCCCGGTTCCCGCGTGCTGGCCCGTACGATGACCACAGCGTCATCCGCCAGTCAGCAGGCACGGACGTCGGCGGATCGGCGCTCAGGGGCTGGCGCCCAGCGGCGGGCAGCCGCGGAAGTCTGGCAGGCGTGAGGTGGCCGTAAGGTCCCGGGAAGTCGGAGGGGTGTGACCGGTATGGCGATTACCAGGGACGAGGTCGCGCATCTTGCCCGCCTGTCGCGGCTGGCCCTGTCCGACGAGGAGCTGGGTACGCTCGCCTCCCAGCTTGACGTGATCATCGGTGCTGTCGCCCGGGTCGCGGAGGTTGCCGCGGGCGATATCCCGCCGACCACCCACGCCGTCCCGCTGACGAACGTGTTCCGAGCGGACATCACCCGCACGTCGCTGTCGCAGGCCGACGCGCTTGCCGGCGCGCCCGCCGCCGAAGACGGCCGGTTCCGGGTACCGCGCATTCTTGACATGGACGAGTGAGGGTTCCTGCCCGTGACCGACGTCAGCCGCTTCTCCGCCGCCCGAACCGCCGCCGCGATCGCCGCCGGCGAACTCAGCGCGCTGGAGGTGACTCAGGCCGCGCTTGACCGGATCGCGAAGGTCGATGATCGGATCAACGCGTTCCTGCACGTCGACGTCGACGGTGCTGTCGCCGCGGCGCGCGGTGTCGACCGCCGCCGGGCCGCGGGGGAGCGTCTCGGGCCGCTTGCGGGCGTCCCGCTGGCCCTCAAGGACGTGTTCGCCGCCCGCGGCATGCCGACGACCTGCGGCAGCCGGATGCTTGAGGGCTGGCGGCCGCCATACGACGCGACTGTGGTGGCGAAGTTGCGGGCCGCCGGCGTTGTGATCATCGGTAAGGCCAACATGGACGAGTTCGCGATGGGGTCGTCCACCGAGAACTCCGCGTACGGGCCGACCCGCAACCCGTGGGACACCGACCGCATCCCCGGTGGCAGTAGCGGTGGCAGCGCGGCCGCTGTGGCCGCTTTCGAGACCCCGGTCTCGATCGGCACCGACACGGGCGGCTCGATCCGCCAGCCCGCGGCCGTGTGCGGGCTGGTCGGGGTCAAGCCGACCTACGGCGGGGTGAGCCGCTACGGTCTCGTCGCCTTCTCCAGCTCGCTGGACCAGGCCGGGCCGCTGGCCCGTACGGTCACCGACGCCGCTCTGCTGCATGCCGCCATCGCGGGCCACGACCCGCTGGACACGACCAGTATCGAGCTGCCGGTACCCGGCGTGGTGGCCGCCGCCGCCAGCCGGGACCTGCGCGGCGTGCGCATCGGCGTGGTCCGTGAGCTGTCCGGGGACGGTTACGACATCGGGGTGCGGGCACGGTTCTCCGACGCCCTCGAGGTGCTGGTCGGGCTGGGCGCCGAGGTCATCGAGGTGAGCTGCCCGCACTTCGTCTACGCGCTGCCCGCCTACTATCTGATCGCGCCGAGTGAGTGCTCGTCCAACCTGGCTCGCTTCGACGCGATGCGGTTCGGCCTGCGCATCGGTGACGACGGTGAGGCCGGGGCCGAGGAGGTCATGACCCGCACCCGCGGTGCCGGGTTCGGAGCCGAGGTCAAGCGCCGGATTATGCTGGGAACCTACGCGCTGTCGTCGGGGTATTACGATGCCTACTACGGTCAGGCGCAGAAGGTCCGGACGCTGATCAGTCAGGACTTCGCGGCAGCCTACGAACGGGTCGACGTGCTGGCCTCGCCCACCACGCCGACGGTCGCGTTCCGCCTGGGGGAGAAGGTCGACGACCCGGTGGCGATGTACCTGTCCGACCTGTGCACGATCCCGTCGAACCTGGCCGGTGGGCCGGCGATGAGCCTGCCGATCGGCCTTGCCGACGGCCTTCCGGTGGGCTTCCAGATCATGGCGCCGACCTTCGCGGACGACCGGCTTTACCAGGTGGGCGGTGCGCTGGAGGCGGCCCTGGACGCCGCCCGCGGCCATCCCCTCCTCGACGACGCCCCGCAGCTGTAGTGCCGGCGGAGCCCATGCGCGGTTTTCCTGCCACCGCAGGCCCCACCAGACCCAGCGGGGCACTGGGTCTGGTGGGGGTCGTGAGTCGTGAGATCTGTGGAACGAGGGGAGACGTCGATGGTTGCGCTACGTAGCCAGCGGGCGGACCGGGTGCCACTCGTGGCGGTGTGGGTGCTGGCCTTGGCGGCACTCGGGGTGGGCATCACGGCGGTTTCGCCGATTCTGATCGTCTGGGGCGTCCTCGGTGTTGCCGGTTCCGCCTTCGCCACCCGGATCCACCTGCGTGACACCGGCCCGCGCCGGTCACCGGACACGGCGATCCCGAACCCGGCCGAGGACCGGCCCTCGGCTCCGTCGGACCCGTCAGGCGAGGCAGACCCGGTTGAACAGGAGCACCTGCGTTGACATCCCCGACCAATGTGGCGGTTACCACCCCCACCTTCGACGACGCCGTCGCTCGCTACGAGCCGGTGATCGGGCTGGAGACGCACGTCGAGCTCGGTACCGCCTCGAAGATGTTCTGCGGCTGCTCCACGGTGTTCGGCGCGGAGCCCAACACCCAGGTGTGCCCGACCTGTCTCGGGCTGCCGGGGTCGCTGCCGGTGGTCAACGAGGCCGCCGTGCGGTTCGCCGTGATGATCGGCCTGGCGCTGAACTGCTCGATCTCACCGTGGTGCCGGTTCGCGCGCAAGAACTACTTCTACCCGGACATGCCGAAGAACTTCCAGATCAGCCAGTACGACGAGCCGTTGTGCGAGAACGGCTGGCTCGACCTGGAGGTTGCCGGGAAGATCCACCGGATTGGCATCACCCGCGTCCACATGGAGGAGGACACCGGCAAGTCCCTGCACGTGGGCGGAGCCAGCGGGCGTATCCACGGGGCCACGCACTCCCTGGTCGACTACAACCGGGCCGGCATCCCTCTCGTCGAGATCGTCACCGAGCCGGACATCCGCTCACCTGAGGTCGCCCGCGCCTACGTCGACGAACTGCGTGAACTGTGCCGGGCGCTCACCGTCTCCGACGTCCGGATGGAGCAGGGCTCGCTGCGCTGTGACGCCAACGTGTCGTTGCGGCCGCGTAGCGCGCCTGGCGAGCCGGCGGCGCCCTACGGCACCCGCTCGGAGACCAAGAACCTCAACTCGCTGCGGTCGGTGGAGCGGGCGGTGCGCTACGAGATCGTCCGGCAGGCGGGCCGCCTGGACGCGGGTCTGCGTGTCGTCCAGGAGACCAGGCACTTCGACGAGGCCTCCGGCACGACGTCGTCCGGTCGTTCCAAGGAGGAGGCGACCGACTACCGCTACTTCCCCGAGCCCGACCTCACCCCGCTGGCGCTGACCCACGAGTATGTCGACGCGGTCCGGGCGACCATTCCGGAGCTGCCGGCGCAGCGGCGCGCCCGGCTTTCCGTCGACCACGGCTTCTCGCCCGCCGAGATCGTGAACATGCGTAACGCCGGCGTCCTCGACCTGGTCGAACAGACCGTCATGGCTGGCGCGGCGGCGGACGCGGCCCGCAAGTGGTGGCTGAACGAGCTTGCCCGCCGGGCCGCCGACGCCGGTGTGGCGCCGACGGGCCTCGCGATCGGGCCGGCTGAGGTGGCCCGTATCGCGGAGCTGGTCGCGGCGGGTGCTCTCACCGACGCTCTTGCCCGCAAGGTCATCGACGGCGTTCTCGCGGGCGAGGGCTCCCCGGACGAGGTGGTGGCCGGTCGCGGCCTGAAGCTGGTGTCGGACGGCGGCGCGCTCGCCGAGGCGGTGGACGCGGCCATCGCCGCTCAGCCGGCCATCGCGGACAAGGTGCGGGCCGGCAAGGTGAACGCGGTCGGCCCGCTGGTCGGCGCGGTCATGAAGGCCATGAAGGGCCAGGCCGACGCGAACGCCACGCGCAAGCTCCTGCTGGAGCGCCTCAACGCCTGAACGTCCAGTTTCTCTGGATCTTCCGCTGGCGTCCGCGGACGTCCACCGCGTCCGCCAACCAGGGGGGTGCGTCCGCTGACGTTCGCCGGCTTGGCTGTCACCGTGGCTGTCAGTCCGGCCGCCTGAAGGTTTCTGCTTTCGTGGGCAGTGAACTTCAGCTCCGTCGTCTACGGAACCGGGACCGCTCCAGGG
>NZ_CAKJTP010000102.1:0-14620 GCF_917627335.1 Protofrankia sp. CiT1
AGCCGGTAGGCGCATCTGGAGCATCGAGGAGGCTTCATGCGCCATGCATGAATCGTGGTAGCGTGGACCTATGAGCGAGTCCGCCGACGGGGGCATCATCCAGGTGCGCGATGTCGATCCGACGACGCTCGCGGTCCTCCGCGAGCGTGCCAGATCGCTCGGCCAGTCACTGTCCGGGTACCTGCGGGACCTGATGGATGCCGACGCGGCCACGGAGACCAACGCCGAGGTTATCGCTCGCATCGCGCGAGACAGGGAACCGGTGGAGCTCACCATGGACGACATCCTCGCGGCGCGCGACGAGGGACGGCGTTGACCCTCACGTACGTGGTTGACTGCTCGCTCGTCATTGATGTGCTGTCCGTCCGCGATGGCGACGAGGTGCTCCGGCAGCGCCTGTCCGCCCCGCGCGCGCTGCACGCCCCGCACCATCTCGACGTCGAGGTCGCGTCAACAGTCCGCGGGCTTGCCGCCGGGAAGAAGATCACTGGCCATCGCGGCGAGCAGATGCTGGCTGACTACGCGCGCCTGCGGATCACCCGTCATCCGGTCTGGCCCTACCACCCCCGGATGTGGGAACTGCGGCACAACCTCGGCGCCTACGACGCCGCCTACATCGCGCTCGCCGAAGCACTCGGCTGCGAGCCTGCTCACCGGCGACACGAAGCTCAGGAACGCTGCCGGACACCGCGCGACGGTCATCGTCACCCGGTAGCGGAACCGGGCACGCTTCCCAGCGATACGACCACGCTGGTGTCGACGGCCTTCATCGCCGGGTTCGCTCCAGCGTGGCACGTATCAGGTCAGCGCTCAGTACCGGCATGTCCGTATCAGCGACGGCGATCACACTGTCACTCTCGTCTACCAACGTCATCGGTGTCGGAGCGATCTCCAGTCGCCCATCCCGTTCCGCGATCTCCAGCGTCTGACCTGCGGTGAGCCCGAGAGCGTCACGTAGCGCCTTGGGGATGACGACGCGCCCGGCGGCGTCAATGGCCGTCCGCATGCCAAAAATTTACCATCGGCTGCCCTGAATGGCTTTCCAGCGAGGGCTGAGCCAGGAAGAATCCGACGCTGCCAGCGGCGGCGAAGACGCTCATCATTGACTCGCGTCCACTCGAGCAAGCTCTCATCGAGCGGTTCGAGTTCGAGCTTTCTCTCGGACGGTAGCTGGGCTGTGGCACACTGATTACGCTCATGCGCGACTACCGGGCCGCAGGGCCGGGCGGCGCTGCGCGGTCAGCGGCGGCTGCCGTGTGCGTTGGGGTCGTTCGGCGGGATCGACGCGGGGTCGACGTTCAGTTTCCTGCCGTCCCAGTGGAACACCACGTCGGTGGTTCCGCCGCTTGGGCAGCACGCCTTGTCCGCTGGTTCGTACAGGTCGTAGCGCAGGACGACGGTCGTCTGCGTCGCGGACACGAAGTGGATGCCGGCGCTCGGTTCACTGAAGTCCTTACCGATCAGGTCGGTGCCGACGAAGAAGAATCCGGACTGGCGGGGCGTGCCGGATGCGCTGTTGGGCGTGCTGGGCGTGCTGGGCGTGCCGCCGCCTTGACCGATCAGGACATTAAGATTCCGGCCCACGGCGAAGCCGGTGTGGTCGATCACGGTGAAACCCTGCGCGTTGACGATGTTTGAGGCCTCAGCGAGGGTGAGAGGCGCATGGGTCGGCGGCTGGGTGGTCGTCCGCGGCGGGGTGACGGGCGGTGGCACGGTGGCGGTCCGGCCGGCCGGCGGCGTTGGGCCTCGGAAGGTGGTTGTGACCCCGCCGACGGCTGCTGGTGTCTGCCCGGCCACCGTCGCTTCGCCCCCGTTGCCAGCGGGGGAGTTCTGCCCGCGTAAGGCCAGGGCTGTGGCGATCCCACCGATGAGTGCCAGCGCCAGGATGGTCGCCAGAACAACGGTGAAGGTGCCGCGCCGACGGGGTCGTGAGGGCTTCGGCGGTGGCTCCCGGTACGGCTCCTCGGATTGCTGGTGCGGTCCTGGTTGCTGGTGCGGCATGGCGCGCGGCGGGCCGTCGCCAGCGCGGGTGCGGTAGGTGGGCGAACGGAACGTGTCCGCCTGTTCCTCGGCAGGAGCCTGGGAAGGTGCCTGTGGCGGGGTGGGCGGCAGCGACCACCACTGCGCCAGCGCGGTGTGTGCCGCTCGGACCGTCTCATCGGGGTCGGTCGCGTCGCGGCCGAGGAGAGCCGCGACGAGCGCCGCCGCGGTCGGGCGCCGTGCCGGCTCCTTGTCCAAGGTCCAGGCCAGCACCGCGCGTAGCGCCGGTGGCACGCCGGTCAGGTCTGGCTCAGCAGTCATGATCTGGATGGCGATCGCCTCGGGCCGCTCGCCCCGGAACGGCTGGCGGCCGGTAGCGGCGAACGCCACGCAGGCGCCCCAGGCGAAGACATCGGTCGGCGGCCCGGCCCGCTCACCCCGGAGTTGTTCGGGTGCCATCCACACCAGGGTGCCGACGAGCACGCCGGTACGGGTGTGGCTGGTTGAATCGGCTGACCGCGCGATCCCGAAGTCGATGACCTTCGGGCCTTCCCAGGTGACCAGAATGTTGGACGGCTTGAGATCGCGGTGGATCACTCCGGCCGTGTGGATCGCGACCAGGGCGTCGGCGAGCCCGACCGCCAGCCCGTCGAGCAGGCGTCCGGTGAAGGGGCCGCGCAGGGCCACCGCCTCGGTCAGGCTGCGGCCCTCGACATATTCGGTGGCCATCCACGGGCGCGGGCCGGCGGTGTCGGCGTCGATCACCGCGGCGACCGACATGCCGCGCACCCGGGCGGCCGCGGTCACCTCGGTGCGGAACCGGTCGCGGAACTCAGGGCTGTCGGCGAGCCCCGGCGACGGCACCTTGACCGCGACCGGTTTGTTGTCATCGGCGAACCCGAGATAGACGGTGCCCATGCCGCCGGCGCCGATCCGGCTCTGTAGACGGTACGGCCCGATCTGACGCGGGTCGTTGTCCGTCAGTGGCTGGAGCACGCGTTTTCCCCCTCGTTGACGTTTGCCTGCCGGCCCGATCGGCAGCCGACGTCCCCAATTGTCCCTGATGGCCGTCACCGCGTGGTTGCGCCGTCCTGTCGACGTCGGCTATTCGACAACCTGCGGCGAAGGGGAAAAATTTTATCTTGATTTCAAGTAGAAGGAATAGTATCTTTGCGATCAAGCTGGTTCTACCGAAGGTTTCTCTGTCTCGCTGAGATGTCGGACCGGTCGACGCGAGATATGCGCGAGGAGGATGGGATGCCGAGCATGCCTGCCGCGGTCACCGCGCGGAATCGGATCTCCCCGGTCGCCAGGAGCCGGGCTGCCGCACACTCCACGGTCGCGCCGGGCCGTGTGCTGGAGGTGCTGGGCCGCCATGTCCTCATGGATGGCTTCGGCATCGTTTTTGATCTTGAACGTAGCCGTGGCAGCTGGCTCGTGGATGCCCGTGACGGCCAGCGCTATCTGGATCTTTACAGCTTCTTCGCCTCGGCGCCGCTGGGGATCAATCCACCCCAGCTGACCGGCGACCCCGTTTTCCTCGCCGAACTGACCGCCGCGGCGGTCAACAAACCGGCCAACCCCGACATCGCCACCGCCGCCTACGCGGGGTTCGTCGAGACGTTCGCCCGGGTTCTCGGTGACCCGGAACTGCCCCACCTGTTCTTCGTCGAGGGTGGGGCGCTCGCCGTCGAGAACGCGCTGAAGTGCGCGTTCGACTGGAAAAGCCGTCGCAATGCCCAGGCTGGACGGTCACCGTCACTCGGGACGCGGGTGCTGCACCTACGCCACGCCTTTCACGGCCGCAGCGGCTACACACTGTCGGTCACCAACACCGACTCGGTGAAGACCGATCGCTTTCCGGTGTTCGACTGGCCCCGGATCGACACCCCGGTGGTCACCTACCCGCTGGAGGGCACCCGGCTCGCCGACCTCGCCGCGGCCGAGGCGGGCGCGCTCGCCCAGGCCGAGGCCGCGTTCGCTCGCCATCCTCACGATATCGCCTGTTTTCTGGCCGAACCGATCCAGGGCGAGGGCGGCGACAATCACCTGCGAGCGGAGTTCCTCGCCGCGATGGAACGGCTGTGCCATGTCCATGAGGCGCTTTTCGTCCTTGACGAGGTCCAGACCGGGGTGGGAGCCACCGGTGCGGCCTGGGCGCACCAGCAACTGGGCCTGCGTCCCGATGTCGTCGCGTTCGGTAAGAAGGTGCAGCTCGGCGGGGTGATGGCGGGCCGGCGGGTGGATGAGGTGCCCGACAACGTCTTCCGGGTCACCGGAAGGATCAACTCGACCTGGGGCGGCGGGCTGGTCGACATGGTCCGCTCCCGCCGGATGCTTGAGATCATGGAGGCGGACGGGCTGTTCGCCCGTGCCGGCACACTCGGCCGCGATCTGCTGGCTGGCCTGTGGGAGCTTGCCCGCGGCTACCCGTCGTTGGTGACCAACCCGCGCGGGCGCGGCCTGCTGTGCGCGATCGACCTGCCCTCGCCGGAGATCCGCAACGAGGTGGTGCGCCGGCTGCGTACCGAGGAACATGTTCTCGTCCTGCCCGCGGGGCCGCGCGCACTGCGGTTCCGGCCCGCGTTGACCGTCTCCGCCACCGAGCTCTCCCGCGGGGTGGCGGCGCTCGAGCGGGTGCTGGCCCGTACCCCGGCTACTGACGTCCCGGCTACCTGCTGAGAGCGTGATGATGACATCGGTGAGCTATGGAGTCGTGCTGGCCGGTCGGGCAGCCAGCCATGACCATGCGGGCCGGGCGGTGCGCCGTTCGACGAACCCCGCCCGTCTGGACGAGGTGGTCGCCGAGATCGTGCTTGCCAGCCCCGCCGACCTGCTGGCCGCCTGCCGTGCCGCGCGAGCGGCTCAGCCGGGCTGGGCGGATGTACCCGCGCCCGTCCGCGGGAGCGTGATCGCGAACCTCGGGCGGCTCGTCGAGGACAATGCGGCCGCGCTCGCCCGGCTGGTCACCCGTGAGGTCGGCAAGCCGCTGGCCGAGGCGCGCGGTGAGGTACAGGAGATCATCGATACCTGCCGCTTCTTTCTCGGCGAGGGGCGCCGTCTGTACGGCGAGACCGTGCCCTCGGAGCTGCCCGACAAGCAGTTGTTCACTTTCCGGGAGCCGGTTGGTGTGCTGACGGTGATAACCGCGGGCAACTTTCCGGTGGCGGTTCCGTCGTGGTACATCGTTCCGGCATTGTTGTGCGGCAACACCGTCGTCTGGAAGCCCGCCGTCTACGCGGCCGCATGCGCGCAGGCGTTCACCGAGCTGATCCGCCGTGCCGGGGTACCGGCCGGTGTGCTCGAAGTCGTCCCGGCGGAGGGGGTGGAGACGTTCACCGGCCTGGAGCGGGCGCTGGCCGCGGGCCTTGTCGACAAGGTCGGCTTCACCGGCTCGACCGAGGTCGGCCGGATGATCGGCGAACTGTGCGGCCGGCACCTACAAACCCCCTGCCTGGAACTTGGCGGGAAGAACCCGATGGTCGTCGCACCCGACGCGGATCTGGACGCCGCCGTCGCCGGCGCGGTGTTTGCTGGTTTCGGCACGGCCGGGCAGCGGTGCACCTCACTCGGTACGGTGATCGTGCATGCTTCGCTGCACGACGAGTTCGTCCGCCGGTTCGTGGCCGCGGTCGAGGCCGCGGCCATTGGTGATCCCTTCGCGGACGTCCTGTACGGGCCGTTGCTCGATCTGCGGTTCGCCGACGGTTTCGAGCGCACCCTCGGGTGCATCCGTGACCATCACCGGGTCGCGGGTTCCTCGGCGGTCGGGCGGATCGACGCGGCCCGCCCGCGGGACGGGTTCGTCGGTGCCGCCGAGACCGGTCTGTACTATCACCCGGTGATCATTGACGGGGTGCGGCCCGGTGACGAGGTGTTCGATGAGGAGACCTTCGGCCCGATCGTCGGCGTCACCGCCTACCGGCACCTCGACGAGGCCATAGAACTGGCCAACGCACCTGGTTACGGTTTGTCGTCGTCGATCTACACCAATAACCCGGCGACTGTTTTCCGGTTCCGTCGCGGTGTCAGCGCCGGCATGGTCAGCGTCAACAACTCGACGTCCGGGGCTGAGGCGCATCTGCCGTTCGGCGGTAACGGCCGGTCCGGCAACGGTTCCCGCCAGTCCGGACGCTGGGTGCTCGACCAGGTCACCCGGTGGCAGGCAGTCAACTGGGACTACTCCGGCCACCTGCAGAAGGCCCAGCTGGAAACCGGCGTCCCCGCCGCCGACCTCACCTACCGCCTCCCCAGCGGTTAGAGCGTGTGAGATCGGGCTTTCGATCAGTGAGTCGCGCCCAGGCGCACCCTGGCAAGGCGGAAGGCCGAAGCGAGACCGGATGAGTTGTCTCGGTGTGGCCGACAAGGCAGCCAGGGGGCGCTTGGACGCGGCGAGCCGGAATGACGATCTTAGTGGTTGCCGCCGGAAGTTCGTCCAGGGTCTGCCGGCGGCGACCACTTAGAGCGCCCGGCAACAGGGAGCGTGGATCAAGCAGCGGGGCTGGGGCGCGTGCCTCGCGCGGCGATGGCTGGGAGCGATGACGTGAGGCACGTGTCCGCGTGTCCGCGTGGTGATGAGCGGTGATGAGCGGTTCGTAGGTACGCCGTGTTCGCGGGAAGGATCGGTTGCTGGTATGGGGATCAGGCTGATGAGCGGTCCGCCCGCCTCACCGGCGTCCCTGTGGTCGTTGAGGCTGGTACCACTGTGCCGCGTGCGGAGGCCCTGGGTATGCGCCGCTAGAGTTCAGGGAGGGACAGGGTAAGAAAGGGGACCGATGGCTAGCGATTCTTTTGTCCATCTGCATGTTCACACCGAGTACTCGATGTTGGACGGTGCGGCCAAGGTCAATTCCCTGTGTACTGAGGCCGCTCGTCTCGGGATGCCCGCGGTCGGTATGACCGATCATGGTAACATGTTCGGCTCCTACGAATTCCAGCAAGCCGCGAAGAAATCCGGTGTCAAACCGATCATCGGTATCGAAGCCTATATCGCGCCTGAATCACGTTTCCACAAGAAGCCTATCTTCTGGGGCGAGGGTGGCCAGCGGAACGCTGATCCCGACGGTGAGGGCGGCGACGTCTCCGGTGGTGGCTCCTACACCCATATGACTATGCTCGCTGCTGGCGCGACCGGCTTGCGGAACCTTTTTCGCCTGTCCAGCCTGGCGAGTCTCGACGGCTACTACCGCAAACCCCGGATGGATCGCGAGCTGATTTCCGAGCATGCCGCCGGAATCATCGCGACAACGGGCTGTCCCTCCGGTGAGGTCCAGACCCGGCTGCGGCTCGGCCAGTTCGACAAGGCGCTGGAAGCCGCCGCGACCTTCCAGGACATATTCGGCGCGGAGAACTACTTTCTCGAGCTGATGGACCACGGCCTGGCCATCGAACGCAGCGTGCGCGATGGTCTCCTGCGAATCGCCCGGGAGCTGGACCTTCGACCGCTCGCGACCAATGACAGCCACTATGTCACCAAGGACCAGGCGGACTCGCACAGCGCACTGCTGTGCGTCGGCACCGGCAAGACACTCGATGACCCGAAGCGGTTCAAGTTCGACGGCGACGGCTACTACCTGAAGAGCCCGGACGAGATGCGGGAACTGTGGGACGGTCAGGTCGCCGGCGCCTGTGACAGTTCTTTGTTGATCGCCGAGCGGGTCGAGCCGTACGACGAGGTGTTCACATTCGTCGACCGAATGCCACGCTTCCCCGTCCCCGCCGGTGAGGACCAGTTGTCCTGGCTGTACAAAGAGGTGGCCCGAGGGGTGGAACACCGGTTCGGCGCCGACCCCTCGCAAGAGGTCCGCGAGCGGATCGACTATGAACTTCGGATGATCGACCAGATGGGTTTCCCCGCCTACTTCCTGGTCGTCGCGGACATCTGCCGTGAGGCACGCGAGAAGGGCATCCGGGTGGGGCCGGGACGCGGCTCGGCCACCGGCTCAATGGTCGCCTACGTCCTCGGGATCACCGAGCTCGACCCGATCGAGCACAAACTGATCTTCGAGCGCTTCCTGAATCCCGAACGGGTCACCCCGCCTGACGTCGACCTGGACTTCGACGAACGCCGTCGCGGCGACATGATCCGTTACGTGACGGAGAAGTACGGTGAGGAGAAGGTCTGCCAGATCCTCACTTTCGGCACCATCAAGGCGAAGGCCGCGATCAAGGACTCCTGTCGTGTCCTGGGCTTCCCCTACGCTCTCGGTGACCGCATCACCAAGGCGATGCCGCCGGATGTGTTCGGCAAGGGCATCCCCCTGTCCGGCATCACCGACCCCCAGCACGAGCGATACAGCGAAGCGGCGGAGGTCCGCGGCCTCTACGAAACCGACCAGGAGGTCCGAAAGGTCATCGACACGGCCCGCGGGCTCGAAGGGCTCACCCGCGGAACCGGTGTGCACGCGGCCGGTGTCATTCTCTGCTCCGAACCGCTGCTGAATGTTCTACCGATTCACCGGCGTGACGCGGACGGCGCCATCATCACGGGCTTCCCATTCCCGCAGTGCGAGGACATGGGCCTGCTGAAAATGGACTTCCTGGGCCTGCGGAACCTCACCGTCATCGACGACGCCATCCGTAACATCCGGCAGAACCGTGGGATCGATCTCGATCTCCAGAAACTTCCGCTGGCCGATGTCCCCACTTTCGAGCTGCTGGCCCGTGGTGACACGCTTGGGGTGTTCCAGCTCGACGGTGGTCCCATGCGCAGCCTGCTGCGCCTGATGGCGCCGACTAAGTTCGAGGACATCGCGGCGGTGCTGGCGCTGTACCGGCCGGGGCCCATGGCGGCAAACTCGCACATCGAGTACGCGGACCGCAAGAACGGCCGCAAGCCCATCACGCCCATCCATCCGGAACTACGGGACGTGCTCGAAGGAATCCTCGGTGAGACCTACCATCTCGTCGTCTACCAGGAGCATGTGCTCGCCATCGCCCGTGAGCTCGCCGGTTACAGCCTCGGTAAGGCGGACCTGCTGCGCCGCGCCATGGGGAAGAAGAAGAAGGAGATCCTGGACGCCAGCTATGCCGAGTTCATGACGGGTATGGACGAAAAGGGTTACTCGTCGGCGGCCGCGCAGGCGGTCTGGGACGTTCTGCTCCCGTTCTCCGGTTACGGATTCAACAAGTCGCACACCGCCGGCTACGGTGTCGTGTCGTTCTGGACCGCTTATCTGAAGGCGAACTACCCAGCCGAGTTCATGGCCGCCCTGCTCACCTCGGTCGGGGACGACAAGGACAAGATGGCAGTGTATCTGGCGGAATGCCGCAAGATGGGGATCCGCGTGTTGCCGCCGGACGTCAACGAGTCGTCCCTGTATTTCACACCAGTCGGTGCCGACGTTCGCTTCGGGCTGGGCGCCATTCGCAACGTCGGGGCGCCGGTTGTCGACTCGATCAGAGCCACCCGGCAGAAGAAGGGGGCGTTCACCTCGTTCCCGGACTTCCTCGACAAGGTTGAGATCGGTGTCTGCAACAAACGTACCGTCGATTCCCTCATCAAGGCGGGCAGCTTTGATTCGCTCGGCCACACCCGCCGGGCGCTGGCCCGCGTCCATGAGGCCGCCATTGACGCCGTCGTCGGCCCTAAACGGGCTGAGGCGTTCGGCCAGTACGGTCTGTTCGGCGATGCTGACGGGAACGAGAGCGAACCGGTCAAAATCGGCCTCGATCTTGATCTCGACGTCGCGGAGTGGCCACGCCCGGAACTTCTCGCGCAGGAACGCGAGATGCTCGGCCTCTACGTTTCCAGCCATCCGCTGGAAGGCGCTGAGAAGATATTGGAACGTAATCGGGACACGTCGATCGTCGATTTGCTCGAAAGTGGCCGAAGCGAGGGTGCGGTCCGTATCGCGGGTGTGATCGCGAAGGTCGACCGGCGGGTCAACAAGACCAGCGGCAGTCTCTGGGCCATCCTTACCGTCGAGGATCTCGACGCCGCCGTGGAGGTCCTGTTCTTCCCGAAGAGCTATGAGATTCACGGTTCGCAGCTGGTGCCTGACGCTGTTGTCTCGGTCCGGGGCAGGCTCAACGAGCGCGACGGCGCCATCAGCATCTTCGGACAGGATCTCACGACGCTCGATGTCTCGAGCCTCAACGCGGACGCGGAACCGCCTGTCGTCCTCATGCTGCCCACCCACAAGGTGACCCCGGACCTCGTCAGCAACCTCAAACGCATCCTGGCCACGCATCCCGGCAGGACTCCCGTGCACCTGCGGCTGCAGGGCCCGCGCCGGACCTCTCTGCTCAGGCTCGGGCCCGAGGTCGACACGACCGGAGCCTTCTGGGGGGACATCAAGAGCCTCCTCGGTACGAAGGCCATCGCGTCGTGACCGCGAGCTGAGCCGTGACCGCGAGCTGACGAGACGACCCGCGCGCAGGCGCGTCCGCCGTTGTTCTGGCCTGGTCCGGGCACGCGGCCGGGCTTTCGCCCGGCTGGTCGTTGTCCCAACTATCAACTATCAACAACTGTCGACCGACAGTGACACGGCCAAGGCACGCCTGTGCCGCGCTGGTCGGCGCTGGGACACAGCGTATGCCCAGCAGATGGCCAACTTGGTTGTGTATACGCCATCTGTGATCGTGCATGAATATTCTCACCCACAGCCGCCTTATTGTCCCGAACGTCGGCTCGATATGTTTCGTAGCCAGGTGTCCGCAGGATGCGGGCACGCCCGTTGTGCCATTACGGGCTGGTTACACATGTCGTTGTTGTATGGAGGGGGCAATGTCGGTGTCTGAGCAGGATGAATCGGTTTACCTGGAGCCGCGCGGATCGTGGTCAGGCCAGTGGGCGGCGGCGGAAGGGGACGTCGACAGCCGGGTGGACGGCGCGTCCGAGTCGTGGCGGGTCCCGCGTTCCGTCGCGAACCCGTCACGGCTGCGGCTGGGAGCGGCGCGTCAGGTGATTGCGGCCGGGGTATCCGACGGGCTCTGAGCAGGCTGGCCAGCGGGCCTTGTGCCGAGGGCGTGGCACCGGACGAGTCGGTGCCACGCCCTCGGCGTTGTCAGCCGGCCGCCGTATGCGTGATCACAACTTTCACGCGCGCGACGGCCAGGGAGGTCAGTTGTAGATCATTTTTGGTCGGGTCAGCCCTGACCGGTCGCCGTGGTGGATGCCGGCCCCTGGCGGCGCCCGCCACGGCGCTGCTGGTCGGACCCACGGCCACCGGATGCGGAACCGCCGCGGGATGAGGACGCGCCCCACTGCTTGTCGGTACCGCGCCGTGAACCGCCGCCGGGCCGTCCCTGCGCCGGCACCCGGGAGGATGCCGACGTCGGCAGGGACTGGGTGGCGGTCCGCTGCTGCGGCAGGATCCGGGGAGCGGGAGGCCCGGCGAGGCGTGCCACTACCTCGGCGTCCGCGTCGGCCGGTTCCGGCTGGGCGTCGCTACCGGCGGCACGCAGCAACGCACGCACAATCCCGCGTTCCTCTGGAAGCGAGACGAGCACATCGGCACCGTGCGCGCCCGCTCGTGCGGTCCGTCCACCGCGGTGCTGGTAGGTCTTGGGATCGCTGGGAAGCCCCGCGTGCACCACGATGTCGACGCCGTCGACGTGAATGCCGCGAGCGGCCACGTCGGTGGCGACCAGCACCCGGTGCGCGCCGTCGGCGAACCCGGCGAGCGCCCGGGTCCGGGCGTTCTGCGCCATGCCGCCGTGCAGCGGCTGAGCGGGGACACCCGAGCGGGTGAGCTGCTCGGCGAGCCGGTCCGCACCCCGCTGGGTGCGGGCGAACACCAGGGTCCGGCCGGAACCGCCGGCGAGCGCGGTGACCAGACGGGTGTGGGCGGCCGGGTCCGCCGCTTCGAGGGCGTGCCGCGACAGTGTCGAGACCTGCGCGGTCTCGGAATCGATGGCGACGAGCACCGGCTCTGGCAGGTACTGGCGGACCAGTACCTCAACCTCCCGGTCGAGGGTCGCGCTGAACAGCAGCCGTTGGCCACCAGCGGGGGTGGCGTCCAGCAGCGCTCGCACGGCCGGGAGGAAGCCGAGGTCACACATGTAGTCGGCCTCATCCAGCACCGTGACCGCGATCTCTTCCAGGGAGCAGGCACCGCGTTCGATCAGGTCGGTGAGGCGCCCGGGAGTGGCGACGACGATGTGCACTCCGCGCCGCAGCGAGCTGATCTGGCGGGAGATCGACGTTCCGCCGTACACCGCGCGCAGCCGAAGGCCGAGCGGTCTGGCGAGCGGGTCCAGCGCGTCGTGGACCTGCTGGGCGAGTTCCCGGGTGGGAACGAGGATCAGGCCGCGGGGGCGCCCTGGCGTGACGGCGCGGTTCTTCGACAGCTCCGCGAGCATCGGCAGGCCGAACCCCAGGGTCTTGCCGGATCCCGTGCTCGCGCGGCCGAGAACGTTCTCACCGGCGAGGACGTCGGGCAGGGTGGCCGCCTGTACCGGGAAGGGAGCGGTAATTCCCTGGCGGGCAAGGGCTGTGACGAGGGACGGCGGCAAACCCGCGTCCGCGAAGGAGGTGACCGGCGGGCGCGGCTCGCGGGTCGGCAGTGTCGGGCGGGGCGGGGGCGCGGACCGGTTCGGTCCGTTCTGCTTGCCGCCCGGACGAGGGCCGCCGCGACCGCGGTATCCGCCACCACCACCGGGTCGGGAACGGCGGCGGGCAGGGGAGGGCTGAGTATCACCGTGCTGAGACAGGGTTCTTCCGTCCGTCGTGTCGAGGTCGCCGCGTGGATGCGTCGGCGATCATGTGGCAGCGATCGTGCGTCCAGCTCGGGCCGCGTCACCAGAGCATGATCAGATTAAACCCGTCCGGGTTCGCACCAACCTGCTGTCACACGGACCTCGGGTGCGTGGCCCGAAAACCGCGCACCATGGACGGCCTGTGGCCGCCAGCGTGTTCAGCGTACACCGATCACCTCCGGGGGTGCCGCTGACCTCCTCTGTTGCGATGAGATCTCGCGCACGCCGAGGCGGCGTGAGCAGAAACGTGACCAGAAAGGAGCTCATAGCAACAGGCTTGTCAGTAGATGGATGACGAGCCCGGCGATCGCGCCGACCACCGTTCCGTTGATGCGGATGTACTGTAGGTCACGGCCCACGTGTAGTTCAATCTTGGTTGAGGTCTCGGTCGGTTCCCAGTTCGCGACCGTTTCGCTGATCACCGCGGTGATCTCGGATCGGTAGCGGTTGACGATCCATGCCACGATGTCGTTGGCTGCGGCGTCGACGCCCGCGCCCAGCCGCGGTTCCGCGGTCAGCCGCTCGCCGAGTGTCCGTAGCTCGTCGGCCATCCGGGTCCGCAGGACGCCGCCGGGATCGTCGGCAGCGTCGATCAGGATGGCCTTGGTGGCGTTCCACATGGTCGCGAGCGCCAGGTCGACCTCCGGATGATCACGGATGCGTTCCTTGAGCTTCTCCACCCGCTCGGCGGTGGCGGGGTCGGTGCGCAGCTGTTCGGCGAACCGGGCCAGAAAGTCGTCCAACGCCCGGCGCAGCCGATGGTCCGGGTCCGCGCGGACCTCGCTGATGAACCGCAGCGCCTCGGCGTAGGCGCGGGCCGCGATCGCCTCGTCGACGAATCGCGGTGACCAGGATGGGGCCTTGTCGGTCACTATCCGTAGCATTATTTCCGGATTGTCGCGCAGCCAGGCCTCCGCCTGCACGGCAACCAGGTCGACGAGACGATGGTGCAGCCCGCCGGCCACGATCCGGCCGAGCGCGGTGCCGGCGGCCGGTGCCCACGGGCGATCCATGACCCGGGCCAGGATGGTCTTCTCGACCACATCCAGCATCACGTCGTCCCGGATGCCCGAGATCGCGGCAGCCAACCGGCCAGATGCCTCCGCGGCGACCCATTCGGCGTGGCCGGGGGCACCGAGCCACGCCCCCATGCGCATGGCCACCCCCAGGCCCGCGATTTTCTCCCGGATCACCGGCTCGGCCAGGAAGTTCTGGGCGACGAAGCGCTCGAGGCTGCGTCCCAGGTCGTTCTTGCGGTTCGGGATGATCGCTGTATGCGGGATGGGCAGGCCCAGCGGCCGGCGGAACAGGGCGGTCACGGCAAACCAGTCGGCCAGGGCGCCCACCGCCCCCGCCTCCGCCGCGGCCCGGACATAGCCGGCCCACGTCGGCCCGCCGCCGCTCTCCCAGCGCCAGAACACGACATAGACGACCACGACAAGGGCCAGCAGCCCGGTCGCGATCGTCCGCATCCGCCGCAGCCCACGCCGCAGTTCGGCGTCGTTGGGCGCCGCGGGCTCCGGTCGCGCGGGCATCGTCCTCCGCTCCTGGGCTGTCACGTCATGTGCTGTCCTGCCCTGTGCCGTCCCCGTCCCGCCGGTGCCGATCGGCCGCGGCGAATGCTCCGGTTACGACCGTACGGCCGCGACGTCTCGATGTGCGGCGGTCAGCCGCGGTCGTGACAGAGCTGTCGGCCCCGTGGGCGGGCCCCGGCGGCAGACACGCCACGGCGACCATTCCCAGGAGCGCGCAGTAAGCGCCGATCACCCGCCCCGAGCCGCCGTGGGCCGCCGCGAGCAGCTGGAGGGCGGCGCCGCAGGCGACGGCGAGGGTGCCCGTAGCGACGGTGCGGATCACCGGACTGAATGTGCTGGCGAGCACCGCTTGCCGGGCGGGCCCGGGGCTGGCCGAGACCGTCCCGGCCGAGGCTGTCCTGGTC
>NZ_CAKJTP010000103.1:0-14556 GCF_917627335.1 Protofrankia sp. CiT1
ACGCTGCGGTCACCGAACTGTGTCCAGCTGCGGTTGGCGCCGTAGAGGACACCGAGTACCCGGCCATCGTGCATGATCGGCACCGCGATCATCGCCTTGATGCCCTCGGCCGCGGCCTGTGGTGCGAAGTCGTGCGTGATCTCGGAGGACCCATAGTAGTCGCTGACCCACAGCGGGCGGCGAGCGGTCAGGACCTTGCCGCCCAGCCCGGCCCCGACCGGCACGACGATGCCGTTCAGCACCTCGGTTGCCATGTTGACGCCGCGACCGAGCACGATCTGGTCGACGCCGGCCGGCTCACCGACCCACGCCATGTCAACCCCGGCCGACTCCGGGGCGCCGACGACCATGCGCTCGATCGCCGCGGAGCGATCGAGCAGCGCGAGGACCGCACCGTACTCCTCGTCGAGGCTGAGCAGCACATCAGGCACTGGCCCGGCATGCCTGCGACGCCCCGCCTCACGTACTTCGGCAGGCCTCGGCCACCGCGGCCCCCCGCCACTCATCGCCTCCTCGATGTCTGTCTCTATACGTCCGAGTTTCCTCATGTAGGGGTCCTCCTGGCTGTCAGGTTCAGTCCGGCGACGGCAGGTCGAGGCCCGTCAGCAAGACGGATGGCGACCTGCCCCCCGAGTCGGGTCAGGGCCCGTTCGGCCGTCCCGGCGGGCTGGCGCCCGTAGCGCATCGATCACGCATTGCCGCCCGAATCCTCAGCGGCAGAGCGGCGGCCACCTCACCAGCGCCGCTCACCACACAGAACCGCCCCCACGCCGAATCGCCGTCAGCGCCCATCGAAGACCTGTGGTGTACGCGGGGACGGTACGGCAGTCGCGGTACTGCTCGGTGGGCTGCCGCACCCAGGCAAGGAAGGCATGCCGGTATGGCCGCGCCAATAACGGCCAAGCCGTGCTCAGTACGAAGCATCGCCGTAACATTACCGGCCCTCTGCTCACCATCCAGGCTGATTGCCATATCTCGTGACGTATTGCCCGGCTCGGGACGCGACACTCTGCCCGCTCCGAGACATTCGCGGCATCAGCACGCTCCAGAAGCTGGGCATACGCATATCGATGCCGATTGATCATAGTACAAAGATCTACAGCATGACAGCGCTCCCGCCGGCTGACCACCCGACCGGCGGGAACTCGGGCGCTCGAGGGCCCGCTGAGCTCAACGCCTGGCCGCCCGGCTCACCCCGAGCATGACGGCGGTGACAGCAACGCATCCACTCTCGCCGACGTTCGTACCTACCGCTGAGCGCCGGCCACCTCGACCTCACGCCAGCGCATGGTCGACATGATCGCGTCGAACAAGACGACCAGCGCGTCCGCGAACGGGCTGCGCGGGTCACCGTCAGCGAGTGTCGTGAACGTGGTGACCGCCCAGCATCCGGCGACGTCGGGATGGGGCAGGTAGTAGGCCACCCGCCGGGTCGGACCGTCGTAGGAACCGCCTGGTCCCTGCTCGCTGACGACGCTTTCCACCCGCACGGCCGGGCCATCGCCGATCTCGTGGAAGGAGCCGTCCGCTCCGGCGTCGGCCAACAGCCCGGCCAGCAGCTGCTCCGCGTCCTTGACGTCGGGGTCGTCGACCACGGCGGTACAGAACGAGGCGGGAATGACGACGCCGTCCATCGGGGCGATCGGCAGCCCCACCGACCGGGCGCCCGTCTCCCGGGCCTCGTCCACGGCGTGCGTGAGGTGGCGGCGCAGCTCCCGCCGCCACGGCTCGACGCTGTCACGCGGCAGGTCACTTGGCAGTACCAGCATGATGATCTTTTCGATCGCCGCGTCGGTCTGAGCCCGCTGGTGATCCTGCGTGGACAGGATGACCCATCCCTCTGGAAGCATCAGCTCGAAGTCCAGGACGGTCATCAGTTCTCCACCAGTTCGGTCGGCCGGTTGTCCGGTGTCCCGTCCGGAGGTGCCGGCGCTCCGGCGTCGGCCATCTGCCGCATCAGCAGATCCACCCCCGAGCCGGCGAGAGCGGCCAGGGACATGTCCCAGATCCGTGTGGTGAGCAGGAAGTCGGAGCTCATCGCGGGGCCGTCCGCCGTAGCGGGCCACTCGATGCGGATCGCGGCCCGGATGAGAACGTTGACCCGGTCCGCCGGGCCGCGTTCGGCCCGCACGACCCGCAGGCCGTCACCGAAGGCGGTCGACAGATAGGTGACGTTCGGGGCGACGCCGTCGATCAGGGTCCTGGCGCCGACCAGATCGAGGAGATAGTCGGGGTTGCCGACCACATTGCCGAGCCGCTCGACAACGACCTGGACCGGCCACCATCGTGGCCCGTCGGCGTCGAACCCGACCCCCCAGACCAGCCGCCCGCCAGCCGGCAGTTCGCCAGCGCGGCCATACAGATCCTGGGCTAGCAGGCTTCCGGTCGTGCCCGCGCCACTGCCGGCATCGTCATCATCGTTGGCTTGCTCACCGCCGGTTTCCTCAGCGGTGGGCAAGGCCTGGCGCCGCTCAGCCAGCCAGCGGTCGAAGACGGCTGCCGTCGCCGTCAGCCACCTGGCCTCCGCAGCGAGATCCTCTCCGGGCGCAGGCACCCAGAACCACTGCCAGGGTACCTCGATGATGTCGTCGTCCGTCCCGGTCATCCGCTCGCTCCTGTCCTGTGCCACCACGCGGTGTCCCGACGGGTTTCCGTGGCTGCCGCCGCTGTCTGGCTGTCTGGCTGTCTAGGTGTCTAGGTGTCCACGCCCGGGAGGTGGTGGGTGTCGCCGGGGATGAAGGGGACCGGCTGGCCGGCCAGACCGAGCCCGAATGTCGCATAGCCGAGGAAGGTGGACCCACCGGCCAAGGCGTAGAACCAGGCAGACGGGGCGGCGATGCCGGCGCCGGGGATCCGGCCCGCGACGTTCCCCATCGCACGCAGGGCCGCGACGATGTCGACGCCCGCGAAGAGCTTCGGGTAGCTCGACAGGAAGGTGCCGTTCTTCAGCAGGGTGAAGATGTTGTTGTCGCGCATCTGCCGGCCGATGGATGCCAGGTAGCCCGGCTGGCTGAACTGCCACCACTGCGGCTCCTCTGGCAGCAGCCCACCGGCGGTGCGTCCCTCGGCGTTGGCCGCGGCCAGCGCGGCGTTGCGGTCGGCGAGTAGCTGCTCCGCGGTCCTGGTGGTGCCACCAGCCATGTAGGCCCGCATCTCGACCGCGAACGCCTCATCGATCTGCGGGGCCGCGAACCTGCGCAAGGCGGGGCCGAGCACCCCGCGGATCTGGCTGCCCAGGTTCTGCAGGCCTTTGGCGATCAGGCTCCCAGCGCCCAGCAGGACGACCCCGGCCACCGCCATCCCCAGCTCGAACCAGCTGGTCTCCCCCTGCGCGATCAGAACGATGTCCGCGATAAGGGTCACCGCCGCTACGGCGACGCCGATCGCGACGAACAGGCCGACCCCCGGAAAGATCATCGCTAGTGCGGCCAGGGCGATGCCGACCCACTGCAGCACCTTCACGAGCACCTTGAGAAAGGCGTTGAACTTGTCCAGCAAGGTGTCAGTGAGATGGTCGTCCTTGAACCGGTTCGCGCTCACGGCCTGCTCCAGCGCCCGGCCAGCCGTGTCCAGCGCGTCGACCGCCTTCCGGAGCCGGGTTTTGGCCGCGGCCAGGGCATCGTCCGCGGCGGAGATCGCCTTGCCGCGGGCGTTGATCGCGTCCTGGTCGCTCTGGGTCAGGGGCGCGGCATCCGGTGGACGGCTGGCCGAGGGATCGGGCATAGCCTGCGCCTTGGTCTGGCTCGCCTTGGCATCCTCAGCGTCGCGGACCGCGGCGGCGCTCTCGTCACGCGCGCTCAGCAGCGCCGGCTGGTACACCCCGACAGCCTCGGCGACCGCGTCATAACGGCCGGACGCCTTGGTCAGGTCGCTGATCACATCCGTGGCCTTGGACTGCATCGCGTCGGCGTACTTCCCGACGAGCTCGTGCGCCTCGGCGACCTTGCGCAGCCGGCCGGCCGTCTCGTGGATGGTCGCGGCGATGTTCGCGTACCGGCGCTGGGCCGCACTGACCCGCTCGGGATCGCCCGGGACGGGATCACTGTCCAGATCGAGCAGGTTCCAGTCCAGCTCGTTACGTGCGCTCATGTTCTGTCACCTCGCTCTTACTGCTGGAAGGCTTCGCTCAACTTGTCGTCGGCGTCTCGCCACTGCTCGGCGACCTTTTCCACCGTGTCCTTGAGCTTCTTCATCCGCTCGGTCATCTTGTCCCGGTGGATCGTCCAGTTATCGGCGAAGTCACCCATGGAACTCTCAGCGTTGTGCTGGCCCCAGATGCCCACCGAATCGTTCTCGAAGTCGAGCGCGCCGGCGAACTCGTCGACCAGGATCTTCAGACCGTCACGGATGACGTCCAGATCGCTTGTCACCACCAGATCGGGCACGGTGCACCGTCCTCTCCCCACAGCCAGATCAACAGAGCAACAGAGCAACAGAGCAATCAGCCGGTCAGCCGGCTCCGATGGCCGGCACCTGCACGGTGATCAGATCACCGTTCCCGAGGTGCACGAGGGCGCGCCCCGGCGTGACCTGGCTGGACAGGCTGGAGCGGGCGACACGGATCCCGACCAGATCGCCGTCCGTCATGTTCTGTGGTGAGAGCAGCGCGCCGCGCCGGTTCTTCTTCACGTCGACCTGCCAGCCGGTGAACCCGCTGCCCACCTCGGCCGCGTTCCCGCCCAGGATCAGGCCTCGGCGGTTGCTCGCCGCCCCCCGGACGTAACCGCGCAGGTAGTCCTTGCCCGGCGCGTCGCGCAGCAGCTCGCCGTCGTCGACGATCAGGACAACATCCTTGCCGTCCGGGTCGAGCAGCGGCGCCAGCAGCTCCTCGGTCGGACCGTCCTCGGTGATCACTGCTCGCACCCCGTGACGGCCGTCCAGAGCGCGCAGCGGCGACATGGCGGGAGCCGCGATCACCAGCTCGGTCCCGTTGCGCAACAACGACTCCGCCATCACCGACAGGACGGTGCTGCGCCCGGAGCGGGACGGCCCGGCAACCAGGAACGTGGGCTGGTCCCGGAGCAGATCAGCCCCGACCGCGACGAGATCGTCACCGCCCACGCCGATCATTGCCCACATCGGCCGGTCGCCGTCCGCTGGCAGGAACTCCCAGGCCTGCTCGATGACCAGGTTCTTCGGCAGGACCGCCACCCGGAACGGGCGGCGGTCTCGCGGGGTGTCCCGCTCGCGCTCGGTCAGCCGGGTCGCCAGCGCGTTCAGCGCGTCAACCTGGGCTGGGCCGGAGGGGTCATGGGCCAGCAGAGCGACCTGGGTCTCGATACCGCTGCCGGTCCGGTAGCCGCGGCCAGGCGGGATGGTTTCGGGGAGTTTACGGTAGTTCAGGCCAGCCAGACTGAAGTCGGTCCGGTCGGTCAGCCGCAGCAGGATCTTGTCGTCGCACAGCGAGCTCATCCGGCCGGACAGGAGGCTGTGGTCACCTGTGACGACCAGGTGCACCCCGGTGCTGGCCCCTTCGCGCAGCAAGGTGTGGATCTTCTCGGTCAGTGCGCCGGCGTCGTGCTCGCCGAGCGTTCCGATAAACCCCTCCCATCGGTCAAGCAACAGCAGCAGGTGCGGCAGCCGCTCCTCGGGGTTCGAGGCCCGGCGCTGCTCGGTGACGTCGGCGAAGCCGCCCTGACCGAGCAGCTGCTGGCGGCGCAGCGTCTCCTCGTACAGCCGGCCGAGCAGCCGGACGGCCCGTTCAGTCTCGCTGCGCTGCACGATCGCCCCGGTGTGCGGCAGTTTCACCAAAGGCAGCAACGCGCCGTTACCACAGTCCAGACCGAAAAGGTGCACATCAGCACAGCTGGCCACGCTGGCCGCTGAAGCCGCGATCGTGCGCAGCACCTGGGAGCGGCCCGACCGCGGCGCGCCGATCACGTAGAAATGACCGAAGGCCGCCAGGTCGATTGTGGCCGGGACCTGAAGCTGTTCGGCCGGCAGGTCCTGCAGGGCCCACTCGAACGCGGGGATGGCGGTGCCGTCGCTACCGTCGCGGTCGGCACAAGTGATGACGTGGTGCTCCGGCAGCGGGGGCAGCCAGGGCCGGCGCTGCGCAGGCAGCCCGAGCCGGTCGTTGGCCGCGCGGATGGCGGCGACGAGAACGGACAGGTCGGTGGCGACGTCGGTCTCCCCGGCGGACCGCTGCGGCTTGGGCGCCGGCTGCCCGATGTCGGCCCACCGCAGTGGCCTCAGCACCGGGTCCGGCAACCGGATCGTGGCGGTGCCCATCGGACGCCGGCCGCCGATCCGCCCGCTCTGGAACGGCAGCAGCGAGCTATGGCCAAGCCGAGCGTAGGCACGGCCCGGGGTCGCGGCCGAGATGGTCGCGGCGTCGGGGGCATCGATGACGTCGGAGCTCTCCCCCGCGTCGGTGACCCGCAGCGCCACTCGCAGATTGGTGTTCGCCCGGATTTCCGGTGACACCACCCCGGACGGGCGCTGCGTGGCCAGCACCAGGTGGATTCCCAACGAACGGCCCCGCTGCGCCACGTTGACCAGGCCGCTGACGAAGTCCGGCAGCTCGCGGGCCATCGAGGCGAACTCGTCGATGACGATGAGCAGCCGCGGGATCGGAGCCAGCCGCGTCCCGCGGGACGCGTAGTCGAGGTAGTCCTCAATGTCCTTGGCGCCGGCCGCGGCGAGCTGGTGTTCCCGGTGGGTGAGCTCAGCGCCCAGCGAGGTGAGTGCCCGTTCGACCAGGTGGCTGTCCAGGTCGGTCACCATGCCGACGGTGTGCGGCAGATCGATGCAGTCCTTGAAGGCGGCACCGCCCTTGTAATCGACGAGCACGAAGCTCATCGCGTCCGGTCTGTTCGCCACCGCGAGCGAGGCCACCAGGCTCTGGAGGAACTCGGACTTGCCCGCGCCGGTGGTGCCGGCCACCAGACCGTGTGGTCCGTGGGCGACCAAATCAAGCGCGAACGGACCGTCCAACGAGATCCCGAGCAGCGCCTTCGTGCTCCGGCCGGACAGTGCCCAGCGACTGATCAGCGAGGCCGCGTCGGGATCCGGGAGGGAGAGGATGTCCAACAGCCGGGCGGCTGGTGGCAGAGCGGAGTCGTTCTGCGTCTCGCTGACGTCCCGCAGCGGCGACAGGGCGCGGCCGACCCGGTCAAACCAGCCCGGGTCGATCTCGTCGGTCCGGATCCCGGTGATGTCGGCGGACCGCTGCTGGCGCAGCGTGGTCTCCCCGCCCGGCCCGCTCAGGACGACCGCGGCGCATTCCTCCGGGAGAGTCCGCTCGTCAGAGCCGATGCACAGGCAGTACACACCGACCGCGGGGCCGTCCTGCAGCAGCGTGACCACGCCGGGGATGGCCCGCAGCCGCCGGGCGCCGTCCAGGACGACGAGGATGTCCGGGTCAGCGAACACGGCGTCGGAACGGGCGTCCAGCCGGGACCGCCGCCGGGCCGCGACCAGCTCGGTCAGCTCGGCTACGCGCCGGCCGAGCGTCTCGGCGTCGATGCCAGCCAGGGTGAGCGCATCCTGGCCGAGCAACGGGCGCAGGTGCGGCAGCCAGAAGGCGTACTCCCAGCAGCGTTCGCCGTCGCTGTCGGTGAGCAGATAGATCTGCAGGTCCCGCGGGCTCTGCAGGATGGCCAGCTGCCCGACAAACCAGCGCGCCATCAGGCGCGGCCGCTCGCCGGGGCCGGCCACCCCGACCACGCCCGCGATGGTGAAGGAGAACGCCGCGGGGACGTCGGGCGCCACCCTGTCCGCGGCGCGGCGGTGTTCCATTTCGGCCATGTCCTCGACGCGAACCCGGCTGCGCAGGTCCGCGGTACCCACCCGGACCAGCAGGTGATCGGGGTCGGTCCGGCGCCGCTCCCAGAGCCGGCTGCGCGGGTCGGTGGCAGTGATCAGCAGCTCGGCCGCGTCCGGGCTGGCCCGGCGCCGGTCCACCTTCTCCACCTCGAGCGCGGTCGCGATGTCCGCCTCGACCGTGACCAGAAGCTCCCGATGTTCGGCGAGCTGCCGTCGGAAGCTCTTCTTTCCCTGTCTGCGGCCGGTGACGCCGTTGGCCAGCATGACGATCGGCGACATCGTGGCGACCAGCAGATACATGGGGTTGTGGAAAAAGGTCGCCATCAGGACGCCGAACATCGCCGGCAACGCCGCGGCGACCCACGGCATCGGGCTGCCCACGTAGGGCTTGGGCTGCACCGGCAGTTTGAAGGCGGTCCTGCGCTCAGGCGGCAGGATGCGCGGGGGCCGGTTGTAGTTCAGCCACTCGCCGTCCGGCTCGGGCTCAATCACCGCGTCAGGCGCGCGGACCGGGTGCACCTCGATCAGCGACGGGCCGATCCGCAGCTGCACCCCGGGCGGCCACCAGGTCGGTACCGTGGGCAACGGCTCACGGTTCAGTTCAAGTTCCGTGGTCGTGCTGGTCATGCCCGGCAGCGCGCACACCTGGATCCTCGCGTCCAGGCCCACCGTGCACGCAACCACCGCCGGCGGCAGATCATCGCCCAGGCGGACAGCGCTGTGGGGGTCGGAGCCGAGAATGAACTCCCCGGCACCCAGCCTGGTGACGGTGCCGGCATCCCGACCGGCCACGACCCGGACGGTGACCAGCCCGATACTATGGCGAGCGCCACCCGCCGGGCCGTCGACGGACAGCACCGAGCCGTCGAAGATGCCGCTGGCGCCCAGGGTCTGGGCCAGGTCGAGCGGCTGGTCGCCCAGGTGGAAGGCGTCCGGATCGAGAGCGGTCGCATGGACCTGCTCGCGCATCACCGCGACGATGTCGCGCAGCGGCGTGGCCGGGTCCGCCTCGATGACGTAGTCCCGCTGCCAGTCACCGCGCGATTGGCAGAGGGTGACGACGACTCTCATGGACGCCTGACCGATGCTCGGGCCGGTACACCCGCGCCGGCCCACGGCCCGCGCGGGTGCCGGGTCACTGTGCTCGTTCCTCGCCGGGGACGCGGATCATTTCTGGATGGCGCTGGCGAGCTGGTTATCGGTGTCCTGTAGCGCCTGTGCGGCCTTGTTCAGGTAGTCGCTTATCCCGTCCAGCCCATCAATGGTCTTGGTCACGCCATCGTTGAACTCCGTGTAGCAGTGGTCGAAGGCCTTGGACGACTTGTCCGTGACATAGCCACCGTTGACCAGATTGTCCACGAGCGACTTGAGCTCGTGCAGTTTGTGCTCGATCTCCTGCTTGCCGGTGGTCAGCTTACCGGCGGCGTCATGCATGTCCTGATAGGTCACGTTCAGGTTTGGCATCCTGGGTTCCCTTCGAGAACTGCCACGGCGCCTCACGCCGGCAGCGTCGGTCTGCGAACGAATGTGGACGCTAACCGCGCGCGGCCGCGGTGGTCCAGAATTCCGCTGTTCCTTGGGCCCGTGGGCCCACCGGGTCCGTTGACGCCGCGCGGGAGCGCCGCACAAGATCTGAGACTTGCCCGAATCATCTCCGCCGACGAGCTTTCGTCGAGCGATCGCGCCCGGCGCATATTCAGGTCAGGTATTCACGTGAGGATTCCGATGTCCATCCCCGCCCGGCTGGTTCGATCTGTTCGCGTCGCGGTCGTGGCCTTGGCCGCGCTGCTTGTCGTTCTCATGACGCTGATCGGCTGGCAGCAGGCGGCCCGCGCCGCGCCGCCCAGCCGGCCACCGGCAGCCAGGCCCGTGAAGTACTACATCGTGGAGACGCAGTTCAATGGCCAGCCCGAGTTCCTTTTCGAGATCGCCGTACGCTTCCTGGGTACCGGGAACCGCGCTCCGGAGATCTTCAACTTGAACAAGGGCCGCCTTGAGCCGGACGGGCTGCGGGTCGAGCGGCCCGAAGTGATCAAACCGGGCTGGGTGCTGCTGCTGCCCGCGGATGCCAAGGGTGACGGCGTGCGCATCGGCCCGCTGCCACTGATCGTGCCCTCGTCACACAACGCGGCACCGGGCGCGCAGCCCGCGCCGGCGCAGTCCTCGACGCCGCGGGCCGACTCGAAGATCTCGGGCATGGCCTTGGCGCTCTGGGGCCTGCTGGGCGTCATCGTGCTTGCCCTCACCGCGGCGGCGGTCTGGGCCTGGCGCACCGGGCGGCTGCCGCTGCCGAACCGGCTGCGCCGCACGCGCACCGTGACAACCGCGCCGCCCGACTCGTCGGCGGCCTGGGTCGTCGACCGGTCGCTGCGGGTTCTCGCGACCGCCTGCGCCCAGCAGAACCGGTCACTGCCAGGCGTGTACGCGGTCGTCGTGGGCGGCGAGCAGATCCGGCTGCGCCTGTCGGCACCGGACGAGCTGCCGCCGACCGGCTGGAGCGTCGAGGACGAGGGACGGACCTGGGTCGCGACCCTGCGCGGGCTCCAGTACGCGCCGATGGATGACGGGCGGCCGGATCCCTACCCGCACCTGGTGACCCTGGGGAACACGGAGGACGGACGTGTCCTGCTCAACCTGGTCGAAGCCCGCGGCCTCATCGCCATCAAGGGCACAGCCGCCATGCAGCGCCGGATGGCCGACGCATGGACACGCGAACTCGCCACCAACCCCTGGTCCCGTGAGATCACCGTGTTGCGAGCCGGATTCGGCACCGCCGACGTGGATGCGCACCCGCCCGGCACGCTGTCGGTACCTGAAGTCGAGCAGCTGTGGGACAACCTGGCCGAGGGCGGCAACGGCGTCGTCCTGGTCGCGCGCGCGCCAGGCGGCCGTGACCTGCAACGGCTGAACGAGCTGACGGCCCAGGCCAAGCCGGCGTGGGCGGTGGTCGTGCTGGGCGGCCCGAAGGATGCCCGCTGGCAACTTGTCGTCCAGCCGGACGGCTGGCTGGAGACGGGCTTCCTGCCGGACCCGGTCCGCACCAGCCTCGCGCTCGACCAGCCACGACCAGCCACGGTCTGAGCAGGAGCCGACGCTCTGAGCAGGTTCACCGGGCTGTGGACAGGACGTGAAGAAAACGTGGAGCCGGCTCCGCCACGCTGATCGCATGACAGCCGTCACTGTTCCGGCCAGCGCCAGCCATGTACGGATCGCCATCACGAGCCCGGACATCCTTGCCCGGATCCGGCAGGTCTTCGCGAGCAAAGGCCTGGCCGTGGAGATCGACCGCCTACCGTATGTCGAGGTCACGGTCTCACCGGCGGCGAACGCGGCACCGGCGGACCCAGCCGCGGTCGGGGCCGCGGTCGGGGCCGCGCCGCACCGGCCAGCAGCCCCCCTCCCCCGGGCGGACGCCGCGGCATCCCGCCGCCTCTGCGCGGAATATCAGTTGAACGTGGTCGAGGTCAGTGACCATCCTCGGGCCGGCCTCCGCCCGGCAGGAGGGCGGCAGCTCGCTCTGGTAACGGACCCTGACGCCGATAACCCGGTAGGCACGCTGTCGCGGCGCCAGCGTGAAGTGATGAGCCTGGTATCGCGCGGCGCCCGCAACTCCGAGATCGCCGCGCAGCTCCAGGTCAGCGAGAAAACCGTGAAGAACCACCTGAACCGGATCTTCAGCAGGCTGAGCGCGGGCAGCCGGGTCGAGGCGGTCCTGATCTGGCAGCGCAGCCAGGGACGGCCGGCGGACGGCACGCCCTGAGAGCGACCAGTAACAAAAAAATAGATCAAGAAACGGGGCTGGTCAGGGGGCTGCGTTCCAGGACGCTCGGAAAATCCGTGCCGTCGGCGGCCTCCCCCAGCCCGCCGGGCTGGGCATGCGGCTCGCGGCGGTCATCGAGACAACCGTCCGTGCGGTACTCCGGCTCGCCGCGGCGAGCCCGTTCCAGTGCTTCCAGTGCCTCCAGCGCATCCTGGGCGTACGGCCGGGCGGCCGGGCTGTGCTGGCTCAGCCGGGAGCAGGCGAGGTTCAGCTGGTTGAGAAGCAGCGCCTGGGCCCGTCTGTCCTTGATCGCCTCCGCGCTACGCAACCCGATCCGCAGCGTCTCGACCCAGTCCCAGGGCTGCCCGGCAGCATAGAAGTAGTCGAACAGCAGATAGACAAGCTGCCAGGCCTGCTCGTGACGGCCGGTCCGGTGCGCTGTACGCACGAGCGGCGCGAGATTGCCCCACTCCCGCACGCACCAGGCCACGGACTCTTCCCGGGTACCGAAGCGCAGGGGCGCGTGGCACGCTTCGAGAGCGGATGTGCAGGGCAGCTCGGTCCCGCTCGAGGCGCAGTCCGGCGTCAGCGTCTGGATGTACCAGCGCAGCACCCGCTCGAGGGCTGGCTGGCGTGACCCGGTCATCTCAGCGCTGTGGGACAGCTCCTCGGCGTAGATCCGGGTCAGGTCGTGCATCCGGTAGCGGCTGCCGGAAGCCTCGACCAGGTGCTGGGCGGCCAGGTGTTGCAGCGCGGTGGTCGCCGCCGGCAGCGGCAGGTCGAACAATGCCGTGGCTGCCTCCGGGACGATGCTCACCCCCGGGAACAAACCCAGCGTCCGGAACGCGTGAGCCGCCCCGGCGTCGAGCCGGGCATAGGAGCAGGAGAGCACAGCGCGCATGGAGCACAGCTCGTCGTCCGGGATCTGTAGGGCATCAAGCCGGCGCTGCGCGTCCTCCAAGTCCGCGACGAGGTCGGCGACCCGGGCGTGCGGCCTGGCGGTCAGCTGCTCCGAGGCGATCCGCAGTGCCAGCGGCAGATGGTCGCACAGCGCGGCGAGCCGCCGCACCGTCGGCCGCTCGGCGTCGACCCGGGCGCTCCCGATCGCGCCGGAGAGCAGTTCGACTGACTCGTCCGCCGTCAGCGGGGACAGTGTGATCCGGCGGGCCGCGTGCCGGACCGCGACAGCACTGAGTCGGTTACGGCTGGTCACGACGACGAAGGAAGGACCGCCGCCCGGCAGGAGATCCTCGATCTGGTCAGCGGATTCGGCATTATCGAACACGATGAACAGGCTCTTGTCCCGGACCGTGCTGCGCCACAGCGCGACCCGCTGGTCGTGACCGGCCGGGATCATCCGGACGTTCAGGGAGGCGAGCAGCTGGTGCAACGCCTCCGCCGGGGACAGCGCGGGGTGCTTGGGATCGAAGCCCCGGAGGTTCACATACAGCTGACCATCAGGGTAACCGGCGGACAGCAGGCGGCCGCAGCGCACGGCCAGCGCGGTCTTGCCGATCCCACCGACTCCGACGATCATCACAATCCGCGGTGAGCCGATACCAGGGGCCGTGGCGTCGGCCCCGTCCTCGGTGGCGGATGCGCTCAGCACCTGCAGGACCGAAGCGGCGCGACCGATGAAGCAGCCGACATCGCGGGGCAGCTGCGCCGGTCGCAGGGGTGCGGCGGCCGCGTCCTGGAGCGACGTCCTTGCGGAGGCCGGGCAGGTTGCGGGATCGTCCGCCAGCATCGAGACATACAGGGCCTGCAGCTCGGCCGAGGGGCCGATCCCCAGATCCTCGGCAAGCAGCTGCCGGAGCGCCTGGTACTCCCTGAGCGCGTCGGCGGTCCGGCCGCTATGGTGCAGCGCCGTTATCAACAGGGCCCGCAGCCGTTCATGGTACGGATTGGCCTGTACCTGTCCGCTCAGCTGAGCTACCACATCGTCAGGCTGGCCGAGGTCCAGCAGAAGTTCCGCGCGTTCCGTGAGTAGCCGAAGACGCAAATCTGATACTCGGGCACGGTGTTCGGCAACGAACGGACCCGGCAGGCCGCCCAGCGGGGAACCCGGGCGCCAGCAGGCCAGCGCCTCGTCAAGGGCGGTGACCGCGGAGATCGGGTCACACCTGGAGCTGTTGGCGCGGGCCCGTGCCGCAAGTCGCTCGACCAGCCCCACGTCGACCCGCACGGGGTCGAGCCGGAGGAGGTAGCCCGATCCGGAACTGGTCAGCGGATCTCCCAGACCGGCCAGTACCCGGCGCAGTCCGGACACGTACGTGTGCAGGCTGCCGACCGCGGTGGCCGGCGATGACTCGCCCCAGATCTGGTCGATCAGATCGTCTCGCGCGGCGACGACGTTGGCGTTCAGCGCGAGGACGGCAAACACAGCCCGTTGCTTCGGCGGACCGAGAGCAAGTTCCCGCCCCTGGGCGTAGGCGGTGAGTGGCCCGAGGGTCTCAACCCGCAGGCTGCCGTCGTCCATGACGATTACCCCATGACCTCGTGTCCCAACGCGAGCAATCCCAGAGCTGGCGTCGACGAACGCCGAGCAACCCAGCCGTATATCCCTGCAAACAGGGAATACATTTTATATACGGACATAACATGTCTTCTCTGGTGAAAACCGCCGTAATGTGGTTATCTGAGTCCGCAGTCTGCGCCAGGACCGATGGCCGCGGATAGCTCCGAACAGGGGTCCCCGCAAGGAGGTCTCCAGCTGGAGATTGCGGATGAGGCCGGCCGCGGAGGTACGGGTCCGCGGCCACCGGCGCCCGCCTCGATGCGGGTCCGCAAGCGCCCGGCACGCATCCGTTGACCGTGGCCGGGTGACGCCAGGCGGCCCGCCCGCGCGCTTCGCCAGCCGCGCCAGCAGGCCATCCGCCCCGGCCGGGACGAATTACACCAGCCGATCTTCGGCTACCGCGTCATTCACGGCACATCTTCACTTTCGGAGAGTTACACCGTTATTCCTATCCGCCCTAATTCGAGCGTATGTGATGTATTTCATGCGATCGCTAGTTAGGCTCGTCGAC